>CADDZQ010000026.1 GCA_902812505.1 archaeon | reverse complement strand
AGATAGTGGCTACATTCCTAGTTGCATGGGTCTTGTTGCTTTGGGCTAGGGCTGAAACCGACCCCCACCCACTAAGGTTAAACGTGTTTATGGGTCTCCTAGTGGGTTTGGTCGCCTTAGTACACGACCTCACCGCCTTCATACTAGTGGGCGTCCTCCTGACGTACGCGGTTATGGGCACCATCGTAGGATTCGTAGGCCGTAGAAGACTCTCTAATACGACGAGTGCTACTTGGGTTTCACTCGCTGTGTGCTCCCCATTCATGGCTTATTGGTACGCTCCAAGACTGTGGTGGGTGGAGTATGCCGCTTCATCCTCCTCCACGTCCCAAACACTTGTAAGCGGGGTCAACCAATTTCTTCAAAGCTTCGCCATCCCCGTCGGCGTCTACTATGGGTACATGATAGTGTACGCATTACTACTCATCGTTTTCGCATACACCATGATAACCGACTTCAGACCTACAACACTAACACTCATCTGCTTCGGAGCGGTGCCAGTGGCGATCATGGTATACAAGTCCACGGACATAACACTTCTAGAGAGGCTTCCATACTACACTCTTCTCCCCACAACCATCTTCGTTGCTAAGGGTCTAACCTATACGGGTACAAAAATCGAGAAGGCAGTCAAAAGCTTCAGGCCGAATTCTAGACGGACATGGGCTTACAGCCTAGCAATACTCCTCGCGTTCGCAGCGTTCACCGCGGTTTCGGCGGTGAGCTACTCAGCGTCGGCACACACCTACTACGCTCAGTGTGACTTTTGTAACTACAAGGCCGAGCCACTCACAGACCTGTCCATCTACGAGTGGATAGAGGCCAACACCCCCACCGGCTCTGTTTTCGCCGCGGCGGGACACATCGGCTACTATATAGCAGCCTACGACGAGCGGCCAACCATAGTCTACCACCCACTCGACTACCTCACTCAACCTTCTGAAAGATACGAGAGCATTGCAGCCTACACCTTGGCCTTCACGCCTGACTACAACCTAGTGCAGACACTCACATATATTATCCAGTATAATGTGTCATACGTAGTGGTGTATAACACCTACAACATAACCGTCCCGTACTTCTATAAACCAGTCTACACCGACAATTTAGTCACACTCTACCAAGTTAACCTTAAGCAGATGAATCAGGTTTAGCCAAAACCTTTTTCTCCACCTCATCGATCCAATACCTAGCTATTTCCTCCCTAGTGGCAACCCAGACATCATCAAAACCCTTGACGTATTCGAGGAAACGCCTGAGAGCAACTATTCTCCCCGGTCTACCTATAACCCTGCAGTGGAGGCCAACACTCATCATTTTAGGTGAAGAGCGCGCCTCCCATCTTAGAACATCCAGCGTGTCCTTCATGTACTCGTAGAACTGGGAGGCGGTGGCAAATCTGTTCATGGGGTACTGAAAGTGGAAGTCGTTAACGTCCGGCGTATATGGTAAAATCAGTATGCCATTCCCAAGATATCTGTATGGTAGGTCATCGTTGTATGCGTCCGACTCATATAGGAAACCCAACTCTTGGGCTATCCTAATCGTGCTCACACTTGGCTCCCTCGCGTAGAACCCAACGGGTTTCTTACCGGTTATTGATTCGATTATCTCAACCGACCTCTTCATAGATTGCTTCTCTTCTTCATAGCTTAGACGATAGTGCTCCGTCCAAGTCAAACCGTGGTCACATATCTCATGGCCACCCTTCACTATGGCTTCCGCCGCCAATTTGTTCAACTCGAGCGCACGCGCAGTCGCAAAGAAAGTAGCCTTGAACCCATACTCCCTGAGCGCGCTAAGTATCCTCCAAACACCCACCCGGCTACCATATTCATAGACACTCTCATTACCCACATCCTGCGTGCGCACATCCACGGGGGGAAACTCCCCCACTGACTCTACAAGTCCATCGGTGACCACTGAATGCTCTGAACCCTCCTCGAAGTTGACCACGATGGATAACGCCAGCCTCCTCCCACCAGGCCATGTGAACTCTAGGCTTCGATCAGCATAGCCCACAAAGTCTCTCACACTAAACACCAAAAAACAAACACCCACCAAGTATTATCTCTATTGCAGAAAACCATAGGTTAACAGACACCATTATCGAGCAAGTCACGATTTAAATTCTAGGGAAAATTAGGCTACAGATAGAAAACCACTATACAGTTCCCAGAACCTTGGCTTTTAGAGTGTGGTTGTTGGCTGAAAATCATAAAGTGACACAACTAGAGTGACCAGCACCCGCTATGCGTAAAGCGTGAAGATAAAGCCTATAGACACTCTAGTGCTGGGGCCGCAATAACCCTCGTTGGGAGAGTTCGAGCGAGGTGGATGATGCGGAGAACCCCAACATCCATGAGTTGTAGCTCGCATCACCCCTATAAGGCTTGAGTGTTCTAATACGATTAACGTTTTTGTGCGGATGACATAAGCTCTTTGAGTTTGCGACTGGCGTATTCAGCAATCTCCGCGTCTGCCTTCTTGACCACCTTCTCAAGGTGCGATACACTATCCTCGCCGAAGTTAAGCATTAGATCGACCACTTTGAGTCTCACCTCTACGGGTAGCTTCTTATCCAAAGCCTTCTTAGTGAGCTCCTTAAGATTCATACCGCTAAACATTTCCTTTAAAAGGTCACCCATACCATCTATGAAGTAGGCCACAACATTCACCCCCTCCCGCCTAGCTAGCTCGTTTGCTGGCCCTCCGCACCCTTGGCGCGCTCAGCGAGCTCCTTCACACCGAAATAGCCATAAGGCGGAACACTGCCTGACACACCCACAGGAGGCATGTTTGTGGGTATAAGCATAATGGTGTTCTTCCCCTGTAGGCCGAGCTCATACACAATATTCATCCACCTCAACTGGAAGGCTATGTTGTTGGTCTCATAGTATTTAGCTGCTTCAGTCATCTTCTGGGCGGCTTCGTACTCAGCTATCGCGAGCGTGACCCTAGCCCTACGCTCCCTCTCAGCCTGAGCCTGCCTTGACATAGCATCCTGTAATGCGGGAGGGATTATAACATCCCTGATCTCGGTTGAGACGACCTTAATACCCCAAGCCTCAGTCTTACTATCGATTATCTCACGTATCCTTGCACCTATCCGCTCCCTCTCCGAAAGGATCTCGTCGAACGTGACCTGGCCTATCACCTCCCTGATTGTTGTCTGCGCCGCGAACTGGGTTGCGAGCGCATAGTTCTCAGCCCCAAGAACCACCTTCTCAAAATCAACTGGCTGGAAGTACATTACGGCGTCCACAACAACGGGAACATTGTCCTTTGTAAGAGTCTGCTCAGTCTTGAACGCCATGGTCTGCAACCTCGTGGAAATCACGAAGGGCACCCTGCTAATAAAGGGCACAACATAGATCACCCCAGGACCCTTAAGACCCCTATACCTACCCAAAGTGAGCACGGGCGCCCGCTCCCACTCCTTTAAAATCTTGATTCCGCTTAAAAAAATTGCGAGTACAACCAAGAGAATGAATGCGCCTACCGCCGTGAGTATTATGTTTGCCATATTTCAATAACCATACCCCAAAGCAAGCTATTAAGCCTTATTACCGGTTTTTTGGCTTTTGCCATCACTAATAATGCTAAAGTCAACAGCGCATTATACATCAAAACCTTAAACGACCCCTCATACTATTGTAGCCGTGGGCCCGCAACATCTGGGCTTAAATAGTGAGTGATGCTATATCCCTGTATGTGGGAAAAATGGGTTTTCCACTCAGATATCAAGTTGACTGATTCTACGATGATTATCTCACTTTCAACTGGGGCTCCTCAATACTTCATGCTTTATTCACAGGGCCGGGAGCTGGCCAAGTACTTCTTAGAACACTTCGAAAACGAGAAACTCGCATCCTACTATGCTTCGACCATGGAGGAATTTGTATCAGTGAACGACTCTGTGGGTGAGCTAACCGGGTACACCATTCATAGATTGGCAGTACCATCAAACACCAAGCAGGAAATACTGTTGTTCTCAGGATACTCATCACCGCGCAGCCACGTTTACGAGTTCTGCGACAGTATATTAACCACTGCGAAGGAGAGGTGGGGTGTGAAACAAGTCATATCGATAGGCGCTCGTTGGTCTGAGGAACCAACGCAACCAGTCATAGAAGAGTCCAAGGTTTACGGCTTCGTAGGCTCCAGCGAAGATACCTACTTGCTTAGGAAGGCGGGTGTGGTAGAACACCCATCCGAAATAGCGCCCTATTTCGCCAACATAGTGGTTGCGATGGCACCCCTCTACGGTATGTCCTCAATGAAGCTATCCGTTGACCACGGAGAGGTCAGACCTCACCCAAAGCAGCTAAAAGCGCTCATACAGGCGTTGGGGAGGCTCTACGACTTCGAAGTCGACCCCAAAAACCTAGACGAAGAAGCAGAGAAACTCAAGGTTGACGTTGAGCTAATATTAAAAAACCTTCGAAAAGACGGCAAGCAAGACGAGGGGCAAAATCAGATGTTTATGTGACAAAGCCTCAAAAAACCACTTGAACACTTATGCCGGACGCCTACGCTTACACTCACCCAATAACCTCCCAATAGACCCTAGCAAAAATATCGCTTTCAAAGAGCTTGAGACGTGAGATGCCTCACGCTGCGGACGGTGCTTCCTGCATAACACCCCACCATGTCTCGGCTTTAGCCCCAAGGTTGGCGGGGAGGTATTGGGCGGAGCTCAACTGCAGGCACACTTAGGGAGGGGGTGGCACCCACCCTGCACAGCAAAGAGGAACCATGCGAGCATTAAAGTCACGGTCAATAGTGAAACCGTAGTGGGGACAACGAAAAACCCTGTCGTTCAAAGCTAGGTCGCGGTTGACTTCCCCACACAGAAAACACTCGCAGGATGTATTGTACGTTGGAACCATGAGAACGGTTTTCCCACACTTCTGGCATCCCCACACCAACACAGCCCTCAGATCTGAGAACGATTAGTCGTAGAACAGGAGCCTCCTCTTGTTAGTTTCGCCACTCTGGACCAAACCCTCGATGCCTAAATCATCCAAAACCAAGACGCCGCGCTTCCCCGCGTAAGAAGAAAACCCAGCTTGAATAAAGGTCACGCCTGAAGTCCTTGATGTGTGTATACTCCTCTGTGAGTTTACTCCTAGCCTTAAACCAGTTTTGTAACGGGAACCTCTTGAGAGAGCTCTCTGCAGCACCCCAATATCCTCGAAAGAACACTCAAGAAGCCTTGGATTATCGAGGAAGCGACCATCCAAAGGAGAGTGCTACAAGCTCCGCGAGCCCCAAGTCAACACCCACAGCTTTCCTGGGTTACGCTAGCATCTGCTACTCCTGCCGCGCTTCGAGTTCCTTCAACAAGAAGACCATGCAGATACGACCAGAGTGTTCGAGTTTGACACACACCTGACACACTCTACCCACTGGGAAATCCCAGTGTAGCACTAGAGTGAAGAATCCGATTTTACTTAGGAAGAGCCGAGTTTTCTTCTTTTGTTTCCGCCTTACCCCACTTACCTCGTGTTAGAAAGCCTCCAACCACTCTGCTGATAGAACAGGGAGAGATATTTGTGGGGCTTCTTTTCCTTGGGTCTGATCGCTAACCCCTCAAAGAACCTTTCCCGAGCTTAGTAAAACCATTCTACGACTTGCTATGCCACTTGGGAGCGTAGAGTTTGGAACTCTGGGTTACTCTTTCTTAAGTCTGAAGCGAGTTGTCGAAGCTCGTTTTCGCTCATCGTGCACTTGCTTCTTTCGTACTTATCCTGCTCAGCGTCAAAGAGCGCGTTGCCCCGCTTAAACGCTACCTCAAGCTGGGTCTTCAACACCCCCCGCCCGCCGTGGTCTTTGATGAGTAAGCTCGGAATCGGTAAGCCCTCACACGCACGGCTGGCTGGGTGATCTCCTACACACACCCACTTATACCTTTGTGATCCCCCTCCCTCCAAATATAGGAAGGAAGGGTGGGGTTTTAGGAACACTGTAAGGGAGGGCAGGGAGGCTATCCATCCCCGACCCAACGAAACAGAGCGGGCGGGGTCCTCAGCCCCACCTACCCCCCTTAAGATGAAGCTCTCAAGAAACCTCGTGCACAAAAATTGTGAGCATCCACAGACTCCAAAAATGTATGACAACGAATACCGGCTAGACCCACCCTAACGCTTAGGGTTGGAAGCCAAGCATGGGCCAAAAGCAAAAAACTTAGGTGAAAATCAGCCAGACACTGCTTTGGGTGGACGGTAACCGAATATGGACCCAAGGATCGTCGCACCCAAGCATAGTGTTACGTCACCGAACACAAGCGTTGGAAAGTGGTGCCCGATTAACAATTTTCTAAGCTTTGCCATACGCCTACACACCCCAATGCGGATACTATCATTAGACGTACACAAAGCTTATGACCACAAATGCAAGTGGATCTGTTGATGGATTATGATTGAGAGATTAGCGAGTATAGCAGTAGTGGTATCAGACGCTAAGAAAGCCGCTGAATGGTACACTAAGACGCTTGGCTTAGAACTTGTGTCTTCAAATGGGCACTGGATAACAGTCAAAACCAGAGATTCGAAGACCGCGATACACCTCTGCCAGGGCCCATCATTAGAGCCGGGCAATACTGGTATACTCTTTGAATGCGATGATGTTCAGAAGACATACTCAGAACTGACTTCGAAGGGTGTTGTGTTCACAAAGCCGCCCAAAGATGAAGGGTGGGGTCTATACGCCATGTTCAAGGACCCGGATGGCAACGAATTCTGGCTCATGAAAGCGGAACAGTAAACACTCTAGAAAAGTATTCTACGATGATCTTTATTTTCAAACCACGATAATCAACCTAACACAATATAGCTTAAATGACATACAAAGCACAAGCTTTAATACTCACAAGGAATAAAGAATACACTTGGCTTTATTTACTTTTTGGGTGATGGTTTTTGGTCTACGATATAGAGTGTGCTTAGTAAATATCGCGCTCAACGCGGGTAAATATCACTCCGTATAACTTTTCCGTACCCTTCTAGTAAGGCTAAAAGGTTTGGGTGGACGTGGTATTGCATGCGGGATTGGCGCCAACTCATTTATCCCCCACTTACCGCATCTATGATACTATCTTATACGATATTCTGGGCGTCCACCGCAAGTCTTAAGGTTGCCGCCTCAATAAACGGTGTTTGGCTACCCACTGCTTCGGACGTGATATTCTGGGTCACGGTCACCCTAATCGTGTTGGCTTTGCCGCTTCGGAGGGTGCTCACGATTGCTGTGGAGGGTCTGAGACGTAACCACTATCTTGTATTAGTGCCTTCAATATATTTTGTGATACACCTCTTCGTGTACGGCCTGCTACTTGAAAGGCTCCTGGTACAAGCTTTCGGTGTATCGGGTCTACCACCCAACGGTTTTGGAGCTTTCGTATCCTACTCGTACTTTTATTCCCCCCACACGGCGTTGAGCGCCCTACTCACCCTAACGGTCCAACCGAGCCTAAACATAACAGTCCCAGCCTACTATAGTCTGGCGCTCGGCCCTTTCGCGGTGACCATGGCTATCATAATCACACTACTCGTCACAGCTAGCACATATCAGCTCACCCTAATCGCGCCTAGTCTAAGGAGGGTGGGTGAGTCGATAGGAATACCCGTGCTGGGTTTGGCGGGGGGCGCCTCTTGTTGCCTCTCGATTCCCATACTTCTCGAGTACTTTTCACCCGTAGCGCAGGCATTCGCGGTCACCCAGTCGGGGTCGCTCACAATCAGCATCCTATACTATGCCTTACCGCTGAGTGTTGCTCTCGCACTCAAGCTCGCGGTTGACGGTTTAAACAAGACATGTGTGGTCATACGTGTCGCACACCAGTCGGGGCTGGAAGAGCAGTAAGCACCACCTTGTCTTGGGTGCAGTGTTGGCGATCGCGTTTATGAACCCCTTCACCGAGGGGGTTGAGTTCACAAGCCCCTTGGTATTCATGTTTTCGCACTACGCGCTTTTTGCAGCGGGACTCATACTTGGCTACACCCTCTTCAGCGTGGAGCGTCGGGTCTGGGTCATCGGAGCAATCGTAGCGGTAATCTGGCATATCCCGCAGCCATTTGCGCTCTCAGCTGGTCTTCAAAGCTTCAGGGCCATAGAAGAGGCAACAATGATATTGGGTGGGCTACTCATGGGCTCAAACATTAAAACCATGGGGCAGATAACCAAACTCACACTCACGGTGCTATGGCTGGTTGGTGACACCACTCTAAGCGTGTTGTTCATAGGTAAACCCACACTCTACTCCCACTCCAGTATAGCGTACTCACCTTATCAGCCGTCGGGCTTCCCAATCACCGGTGTCGCTATGGTGCTATGGATGAACGCCGTCCTCATCTACCTAGTTTACACATATGTTAGAAGGGTTAACGCCACGATAGTGAAGGCTCATGGAGCATAGCACCTACGCGTTAAGTGATACACGTGTTGGTTAGAGTTTAAAGCCTTAATTATCCGCATACCATAGAAAACCATATGGGTGTAGTATACAACGCTGGAAGAGGACTAATCATAGCCAGTATAGTCACACTCTTTGAGGCCGCGCTGGTCTATTCTAAGTATCTTCCAGGCGACGCAAACCTCCTCGGCGAGTACTCGTATCTCTTCCTACTCGCAGGTGTGATTGTGATAGCAATATCCACTAAGCTTGACTTCCTAGACTACGGGGAGAAGGTAAACGGTGGAGAGGGTCAGGAAAAGGAGGAGAAACTCTCCGAGGACAACTCTGACAAGCAAACATAGGGTTTGAATATGGCGGTGTCTCCTGTAGCTCAAACCTTCTTCCTCTGGGCGATGTACGCAACCAACGCGCCTAAACCCACGCCTAGAAGCGCCTCTAAACCGCTAACCCTAGAATAGGACACTGTGTACACAGCCTCATCGACTATGGGTCTCGTTACGACGAGTTTAAGGCTTCTACTATGGGATTCTATGGTCCCCGTCCAGCCCTGGAAAGCGTTGGGATATAAGAAGCTACCCCCCAGGGTTGGGGGGACGCTTACTTTGACTAGGCTTCCGTTGGTGTAGTAGCCGTCAACAAGCGTGGCGTTGGGTGTACTCAGATACACCTTGTACTCAACCTCATAGTTGGCCGTAATGTTCATTGGCGAATGGACCACAACAGTTGTGTTACCCACGTTACCTATACTCCAATTCACGAATGAAAGCCGCTCAAGGTTTGCCTCAATATAGATGTACTGAGGTGCGCTGAGGTTAAGGCGCGCACCAGTGTTAACCCACATGGTTTTAGGTTGCTCGCTTGGTATCGTTATATTCACAAGGTACTGTGTGCCAAAAAGCGCTGTGACCATAAGGGGTCTAGACACCACTATTCTAGCCGTGTTCAGCCTAAGAACACCCTGTTCAGCCCACCCTACAAAGCCGAACCTAACATCCGAGCCAACGTACTGGTAGCCTCCCAGCGCTTCAAGTGTTAACCCACCGGGTGGTATCAGTAAGAGTACGCGTTCACCTGCCCCCAAGGACAGGTTCTCCGTGTAACCGTCAGGGTAGACCTCAGTTAAACTGGCTGAGCCGCTTGTGATATTCGACTTCAAAGCCATCACGCCCACCACGAAGCCGATGTGGGGTATACCGAATGCGAGTGATTGGGGATAAGTTAAATTAACTGTGTAGTATCCATATGCTACGGGGTTAAACCCGTAGTGAACCGAGCCATTATACGACGCAACAGTGCGTGTGCTCCCATTGATGGTCACATCAATTTGGGCTTGAGGCAGAGGTGTGTACGAGGCTGTCTGTGGGTTATAGTAGCTGAAGTTCGCCCCTATCTCGATTGTACCTCCTGGCTGCACCTGGGTGATTGTGTATTCGCCACGGGTTGTGAGCGGCCAGAGGCTTGAGGGGTGAAGTGTACCATTTGAGAAAACAGCTTCAGGTCTAGTAGGGTTCGTTAGGTTCGGATACACGCTAACACCCTCCACTCCACTCAGCGACACAATCCCATAATTCAAGGTTTGGTTGGGGAACACCCTCACATCCCCTTGGGCGAGTGGTGTTAGACTCAGCTCGCCTGATGCATCACTGAGCTGGGCTACCTCTAGGGGGAGGGGGGCGCTTAGGGTGAGCTGCATACCGTAGTTGAAGCCTAGCTGAGTTAGGCCGCCCACCCTTAGAACAGCCGGCGCCGCCTTGAGCCCAGGGTACAGTGTTACCTCATCCACCACACCGCTGAAATCCCCCGCGGATGATAGAAGCGTATAGTTATAAACCAAGCCTATAGCCCCACCACTAGGAGTAATATACTCGCCCAGATTGAGTCTAAACGGTGGCTTGATTATGCCTAGAATGGGTGTCGAGTATTGATAGTGGGTTCCAAAGCACCCCGGGAAGGATACGACTATCGCACCCCTCCCCGAAACATTGCTCATCTGGTCGAGTGTGCCAGGTCCAGTGCATGCGTATGTCTCATTCCATACTTGATCAATCAGGCCGAATGTGAATAGCCCACCCGAACTCTGGTTGAGCACCATACCCAAAACACTCCAGTAAACACCGGCTGTGGGTGAGTACACCGACGCGGCCAACTGGAGGAAAACCCCTCTTCCAAGTGTCATGGAACCGTTTGAGTAAATGTCGCCCAGTATGTTGAGTGAGTTGACACTCAAGTTTCCAAGCACCCCCACGTACTCTTGGTTTTGGGGCTTGGGGGCCGTGTATGATAAACCCGCTGCGAGGATACCTTTGGGGTCGAAACCCGAAGGGGAAAAACCCGTTGAAGCAACATCACCCGTCAGCTTCGCCCCCAAGTGGTTTTGGGCGACAGAGCCCCCAAACAAAGATACAGCGATCAGTATCAAAATCAAAGATAAGCCTAGCCGGCGCATTGATTTGTGTTCGCGTACACGCTTTAAAGTGTTATGCCAACCATGTGGGCCGGCGCTCATCATGTTGCGTGGTTAGTACACCCCGACCCAGTTCTGTTAGGATGTAAGGCGTCCATCTAGTTTGACGGCGTGTTTGCAGGCGTCATCCAGTGTTTTCGTGGAAATCTGTATCGGCGGCTTCTACTCACTATTTTGACGAGGGAGGACACTATGAGGATGAAGAAGCCAAGTTTTAGGAGGCCGCCAAGTAGAAGTGTTGTGGGGTAGAGAAGAAGAAAGCTCGACGCGTCCCAGAAGCCGTGCACAACTATTGGGCCGATTAAGCTGCCGCCACACTTATAGTACGCCCACCCCAGACCGTAGCCCATACCGATTATCTCGGCGAGCGCCACGAAACCAAGCGGGCCAAGTAGGTAAAAATAATATAGGTGGGCGAATCCGAAGACGGTGGCCTGAACAATGTTGAGTCTACGCCAGTTCCTCCACTCTGAGGAGTCTAGCAGATACCCGTAAACCATACCCCTGAAGATTGTTTCCTCAGCGGGACCTACGACTAGTAGGCTTAGGGCTACAAGGGCTAGCGTTTGTGTTAGACTCTGTGCTTGGATTGGTGTTGAGGGGTACTCGTAGCGTAGCAGGGAGTTTAGACCTTCAGCGCCCACGATGAAACCCAAGATGATCACGCCGATAATAATTGAGGTAAAGAGCGCTATGCCGAAGTAGCCCCATGCGAGATAGAGGGAATCCCTAATGTTTCTTTTATAGTCCTCTAAAACCCTCTTACCCCTCAGGAAGTATCCGACCCCGAGGAGAACCGCGTAGAGTAAAGGCGCTAGCACCAATGTGAGCGATACGCTTCCAGCTAAGCCCAGCTTTATAAGTGAGAAGTTAACCGCGTTCACGAGCACATCTATGAATAAAATATAGGCTATACCCTGCTTGAAGGACACCTAGAGTGTACGGGGAGGCGTGCTTTAAACTCAATCAGTTGAGGCCTAGCTTCCTAGATTCTTCAACAGCGATTCTGGCTGCCTCGTAAAATATTTGTTTCATCCTTTGATTATAGGCATCAACCGGTGTCCCCTTATCGGGTGCCTCGTGTACATAGAGGCCGACCACCACACTGCTAGTTATCGGGTCCATGCGTGAGTATCTCACAAGAAAATCCTTGTCGCCATCAGCTCTATACTCTTCGCTAGAGTACGCTTCCGTCCTCGTCTGAGTGGGTGATGGCTTGGTGTTGGGCTTCTTGTCTTTGCGGCCAAGTAGCCCTCCAATGGGGGACAACCTTTCCTTCTTTACTTCCACCGACTTTTCAACTTCGAAGTGAAGCACAACTCCGCCTTCGAGCTCATCCTGCCTAATAAGCCTCACCGTATACCCATCAATAGACCACTCCGCCAGGCTGTCCCCACCCATACTTTAGCACCAGGCCACTAAAACACCTACTCCTATTATGAACACTGGGTTACACTAAAACCCAACGGACAAATCCGCGCGAACCATGGGGCTAAACGAATTTGAGCGACAAGTTTCTAAGCCTGTTTTTCGCTGAGACGTTAAGTATCAGCGGTGTGAGAGACTCCACTAGCTGGGCGGTTCTAAGGCTTCCAACATATAGTGGTCTCAGCCGCGGTATCGACTCAATCAGACTCGAAACCCTCCTAACAGCCTCCTCTGAGTCGCCCACCAAGGGCACGTCGAATTCGGGTTCAAGTTTCAGGTCAGCCAGCTTCTTTGCTGGCAGCGTGTGGAACGCCGCAACCACCGATACGTTCACCTGCTCAGCTATCGCTTCAGCCATACTGTGGTGGCCATCTGGTGGCGAATATAAGAAGCCATCCTCTGTCTTAACCATCGGCACCACCGGTGAGACAAGCACGCAGTCAGCAGGGAACTCGCCAGAGAGGCTTAGAACGGTTTGCAGAGCGTATTCAGAGGGCACAGCCAAAATAGCAACATCTGAACCCTTCACCGCCTCGGGATTAGCCTCGCCAGACACATTGGGCTCAATGCCGGTCTCCTCCTTCACCTTAGCCGACAGTTCGCTTGCTATGCTCTGGGCCTTCTCCTTGATGCGTGAACCGACAACCACTTGGTGGTTAAGGCAAAGCCTTTTAATCAACCCCTCACCCAAATCCCCCGTTCCACCCACTACTGCTATCTTCATTATTATAAACACACGGAAAGAGCACAAATAAGCTTGTTGACAACCGTAAACGCCACACCTTAAAATCAGAACAGCATTTACGTTGGCGCACCCGTACACGGGTAACTGGGAAACCCAGTATCACGGAACAATACCTCGCAATATATTGAAGCAACGAGTAGCATGCGTAGAGGGATGGCTTAGGGATATAGGCTTGATTGAGAAACCCATGAAAAAACCTATTTCTGGTCTAAGCGGCTCAAATGCGTGTCTAAAAAATTCGAGGTCATAGCCGTCACTGGTCTACCAGAGTTCGGCGCTGGGGACAATCTGGGTGAGGCCATACTGAGCCGCCTACGGGAAATGGGTTTCACGCTCGAGGATGGGGACATCATAGTTGTCTCGCAAAAAGTGGTTTCCAAGGTTGAAGGTAGAATGGTTCGCTTATCAGATGTTAAGCCTTCCGAGCGTGCAATAACTCTCTCCAAACTCACAGGCAAAGACCCGAGGTTCGTTGAGCTAGTGCTACGTGAGTCCAGCCAAATCGAGGTGGCTGCGAAGGGCCACCTAATTGTGACCACAAATAGTGGGATCACTTGCGCAAACGCTGGTATAGATGTATCCAACGTTGAGGGAAGCGGCGAGACAGTACTACTACTACCGGTTAACGCAGATATGTCAGCGAAGAGGATCAGGGAGTACATAGCTTCTAAGAGCGGTAAGAGGATTGGTGTGCTCATATCCGACACACACGGCAGAACCCTCAGGGAGGGACAGATAAACGTGGCCATAGGTATAAGCGGCTTGAAGCCGTTTAAGGACTATAGAGGTACAGCTGACATGAAGGGATACGTGTTAAGGGTTAAAATGATAAATGTCGCCGATGAGTTAGCCTCGGCAGCGGAGCTAGTTATGGGTCAGGCTACGGAGCGCACACCCGTGGCGATTGTAAGGGGCCTCGGCGAGCTTGTGGGAGAACACGAAGGCTCGGGGGAACTCAACATGCCCCAAGATAGATGGCTCTTCAGACCAGTGGGGATCACCGGTTATGGTGTCTAACAAAGTGAGCAGAGTTGGCTAATTACACTGCTCTGATGTTCGACTTCGACGACACACTTGTTGACACTGCACCCGGAAAGCGCGAAGCTTATAGGCGTGTGGCTAGGCTCATCCACTCCGAAGCTGATGGAAACGTGAGCTCAGAAGAGCTCATCAAACAGATTTCCAGAATCTCGGAGGAGATGAATCGACGCCGTGCGTATAATAGGGATGAGTGGTGGCGTATACTCGCACGAGAACATGGATTAAGCGTGACCAAACATCTCGAACTAAGAGCGACTGTTGCCTATTGGACGAGCTTCAGACAGCACACCCAACTATACCCTGACACACTCACCGTGCTCAAAGCAATCAAGGCTCATGGTATACCGCTTGGCGTGGTCACCGACACCGATGGTTGGGTGGGTATAAAGCGTTGGAGACTTAGAACATCACCAATCTTTGAATATTTTGACGCCGTTGTCATAGCAGGGGAGGACACAAAGAAGACGAAACCAGACACGAAGCCCTTTAATCTTTGCGCGGAAAGGCTCGGGGTGCGCCCACAGGATGTTCTCTTCGTTGGCGACAAGCCCTATACAGATATTCTGGGCGCCAAGTCAGTGGGGATGTCAGCCGCCCTAGTGAAAAGAAGGGAGTGGGGGGACGTGATGGGGGCAGACTACATCCTAGACTCGTTAAGCCCCATCCTAGAGATCCTGCGCTGAACACTATATGTCGAAGTACTGATAGTACTCGAATGGTGTTGGTCTAATGGACTCCTCCTTCCACTCTTGAGTCTTGATGTCTTGGTAGGCTTCTAGCAGTGAGCTTGAGAACACGGGCTTGAGGAACTCATTATCTGAACTTAGCTCCTCCAAGGCATCTTTGAGTGATCCCGGAAGCTCCCTTATACCAAGCTGCTGCCTCCTGTGGGTGGACAAGTGGTAGATGTTTTCGTCGACGGGGTCGCCTGGCTCCAGCTTCTTCTTTATCCCATCTAAGCCAGCCATAGCCATCGCCGCGAACGCTAGGTAGGGGTTTGTGCTTGGGTCGGGTGGTCTGTATTCAACCCTCTTTGCGGCTTCAATCCCCCTATGATACATGGGTACACGCACCGCAGCCGACCTGTTCCTCTTGCTCCAAGCGAGGTAGACTGGTGCCTCGTATCCTGGTACAAGCCTCTTATAGGAGTTGGTTGTGGGTGAAACTATCGCCGCAAGAGCCCTACCGTGCTCTATGAGCCCGCCGATATAGTATCTGCCCGTCTGGCTCAGCTCAGCGTACTCGTCCCTTGAATCATAGAAGGCGTTGGTAGAGTCACGCCACAGACTCTGATGTGTGTGCATCCCTGATCCGTTATCTCCGAAGATGGGTTTAGGCATAAATGTGGCCACTAGATTCATCTGGGAGGCTATGTTCTTTACGACGTATTTGACTGTTTGCAGGTTGTCCGCTGTCTTAGTCAAGCTGCCATACCTAAAGTCCACTTCACATTGGCCCGCCGTGGCAACCTCGTGGTGGTGGGCTTCCACCTGCACGCCAAAGACGCTCACAAGTGTGTCAACAACCTTTGACCTATACTCCATAAGGGTGTCCTGCGGGGTGGGGGGGTAGTAGCCACCCTTGGGTTTGAGTATGTAGCCCTTGGCTCCACCCGACCAAGGAGCCTCCCTTGAAGATACCTTATAATGGGCTTCACCGGCATCGGAGGAGAAGCTTACGGATTCGAAGACAAAGAACTCTGGCTCGGGTCCCCAATATGAGGAGTAGCCTTCGTCCCTGAGCTTCTGCTCGGAGCTCTGAGCCACATAGCGTGGGTCCCTTTCAAGCCTACCCTCAGCAAACCCCCGATAAACATCTGTGAAAACCCTCCCAGTACCACTCTGCCATGGTATGGGTGCGAGCGTCGACCAGTCCGCCTTTAACACCAAGTCTGATTCGTAGATCTCCGTAAAGCCTGCCACGCTTGAGCCGTCAAGCTTGGCGGCGCCCTGAACCACGAACTTCTCATCGACCTCGCTCGTCTCCATCGTGACGTGCTTAAGATAGCCCTTGACATCAGTAAACCATAAATCAAGGTGTCTAACACCCTTAGCGTCTAAAAGACGCTGAATTTCTTCAAAACTCTTTTCAGCCATGGCTTTTCGCCATGGCAAGCATAAATCACACAAAAAGATATAAGCATTCCTATCATAAAATAAAAATTATAAGCTTCATCACTTAAAGTTAATAAGGCTCTCATCGATAGACACTAAACTTTTTTAATAAGTATGCTTCACTTAGCCTACGAAGGCGGAATCAAGCACACTACTACAACCACAGCCACGCTTCAATGGTATTCGAGGTATCACCGTATAAAGCAGCCTACGCGCTGCCTCAATGTTTTTCCGCTGGGTCTCAACCACCTCCTGTGCTGTGACCGGATGATCCGCCCACACATCATAGTCCGTCACTAGTGCTATCGTAGCATAACACAACCCCAACTCTCTAGCCAAGTTGATCTCAGGTACAAGGGTCATACCCACTATGTGGGCGCCCATTAGCCTCCATAACGCAGATTCAGCCCTAGTGCTGAACCTAGGCCCCTCAATGCACACATATGTCCCCCCTAAGTGGTGCTCAAACCCCAATTCCCCAGCCGAGGATGATAGGATCGACCTCAGCTCGACGCAGAATGGGTCGGCAGCAGAGATGTGCGCCACCCGTGGCCCATCGTAGAATGTGTAAACCCTGCTCTTAGTCATATCGATGAATTGATCGGGGAAAACCAAATGACCCGGCCTTATCTCCTCCCTCAGGCTACCAACCGCACTAGGCGCGAGGATCCTCTCCACACCGAGTTCTCGTAGAGCCCAGATATTCGCCCTGCTATTTATCCGATGCGGAGGTATTGTGTGACCCCTACCATGCCTCGGAAGAAAAGCCACGCCCAAGTCACCCAGTCTACCAAAAAACACGGAGTCACTAGGAGCACCATAAGGTGTGTGAACTCGGACCTCCTTAACATCCGAGAGTAAACCCGGATCATAGAAGCCACTCCCACCAATTATGCCAATTCTGGGCCTAGTGATTGAAGCCATATCCTCCGACACCATCCCCCCACCCACAAACAAATGATTGGGTGGTGTTAAGGCTTTCCCCAACCGGTGACGCTGGGATCAGACAACGGGTTAGTGTGCACGGAATCTAGGTGTGGAAACCCGTGATCCGGAGATAGTCGTTCAAGTATCACGATACGGTTAAATTTGGGGCGGATGGATGTGTATGGATGGCTGAGGATAAGTTTGATGAAGATATGGATACGATAACGCTCCGTGTATCTGGGGGAATGAGCTCAATACAGCTACAATCGTTACTCAGAGTCTCAAACAAGCTTAAGGAAATGCATACAAGAGGACTAGTTAAAATTAACCACAGTGTCATGGAGGTTGTCGTAGCATCCTACCTAATAAGGAAGGGATTCGACGTGGATGTTGAGCACCCCTTGGGTGACCTTGTGTGTGATGTTTATGCGCAGAGGGGTGGTGCGCTTATAGTTGAGATCGAAACAGGCTTCATACCTCCCGAACACGCCTTGGACCCGGTGAGATATATGGTTGCAAGGCTCATAAGTAAGGTTGCACGCTACAGTAAGCACGCTGAGCGCTTCATGCTGGCCACACCAGTGGACAACTTCGCACAACTTCACCCAGCACTCATAAAGCGGC
>CADDZQ010000025.1 GCA_902812505.1 archaeon | reverse complement strand
ACCCAGACCCACTGTGAGGATGTCCTGGGTGCAACAAAGTGGCCTATGGGTTTCTGAAAACCCCTCTGCCCCGTGACCACCCCACCCATGAATATTGCAAGGAAGAATGAGTGGAGAGGTGTGCGTGTGAGTAGCAGGCCGAGTAGCCCCATGTGTGGGTCGCTGATAACTAGGAGGTAGGTTAAAAGTGTGAGGTAGGCGAGCACGTCGTGGAGACCCTGGAAGAAGGAGGGAGCCTTACCCACCAACACATAGAGCGTAGCCATACCCAAAAGCGCAGTTATCACGATGAGTATGAACCCGGTGAGCTCGAGTATACCTGGGTGAACAACCAGTATGATTACTGAGTTTATCCCCAAGAGCGTCGCCAGTATCCTGTGCCACACCTCGGGGTCACCGCTCCTTGCGAGGCGTGGCATACTACGCGTATAGGGCCAATTCGTACCCAGCGACAACCCGTACCCATATCCCTCCACTATCCCACCTACAACTATTATCCCAGCGGCCATAACCGCCTGAATCAGACCCAATACTACAAGTAGCACAGTTTCAAGACATAAAAAAGGAATTTAAGCTAAACGCGCAACGCGGTCGTTGGGGCGGCCCACACTCTCATGCAATATGTGGATGATGAATCGAAATACTACTCACCATAGGGGTCGGATGACTTAGAACAGCGATCATGGTCACGGGTCAAGCTTCTTTTCTCTCGTCACACACCACGGGTAATTGTGTACGCTGTGTGGCCGTACATTTACACCTTGGCCTTCGCTTCAAAAGAGCTGGGTTTTAGGAGCCATATACGAATGAAGGTTCATTTCGGCTTGACAAAGGATGACAAACCTCGCCCCTTCCTGGTAGACCCAAAATAGCGCTTGACGCTGATTGCGACCCGAGCACGAATTTTGGGTCTACCGTTCAGGGCGGGGAGGAAGCCAGTGTCCCTCTTCGGTTGAGTAACAAAGAATAATAGTGTCCTCATATCTACATGGTGTGGTTGGCATGGGCAGCATTGTTCTCTACCGTGAAAGGGATGGGCGTGTTTACACGATTGATGAGCCCTTGGATTCAAACCTTGATTTGAACACGGTACGCCTTGAGTTAGGTTTGCCGGAGTACGTTGACCTCAACCAGCGCACAGTTAGAAGGGCGGCTGCCACGATATGGTTTTCAATCAACTCCCCAAAGCTGTTGGCGGGCTCGAAGAATCAGCCGAAGGAGGCTTTATACCCCTTACTCATCGGTGGGACGGCCATAAAGATGCTCTGCGAGTCGGCGAACCAAGAGGGCAACCCATTTAACAGGAGTATAGGTGACATTGACTTCGTTGTGAGTAAGAAGGATGGGAGCAAGTTCATACAAGTGCTACTCAACATGTCGAGCGTAGCGGGGAGGGCGTACCACTACTTTGTGACTGAGGGAGACCGCATGTTCAACACTCTTCGGGCGGGTACACGTTACCGTGTGCGGGCGGTTGAGGGGGTGGCTGATGGCGAAGCTGTTGTGAAGACCACTGATGTTTTCGTTGAGAAAATGGAGCTCAGACACACCGTGAAACTCGAAGACGAGGACTTCAGGCAGGCTAAACCCAACATATACACGGTTGGCGCGGAGAAGCTCCTACTCACGAAAGCCCAAGTTATAACGGAGCTCGACAAGAAGAGCCTGCCCGAGCTTGAAGCAGCGGGCCAAGCCTTCAGGATACTCAACTACCCCTACTACAAGGATAGTAAACTCGTGATAGGCATGGAGCAGAAGGACATGATGGATCTGTGCGCACTCATACACGACAGGGTTCTAGATGTGAAGTCGGGTCCACGCCTAGACCCCCAGAGGGTCTCAGAGCTATTAAAGAAGGATCAAAAATTCCTCCTCACCGTGCGACTCAACCTCCAAAACATACTTGACCGCTCAGACTGGCTCAGGTCAAAGGGGCTCAGCGAGCACCAGATCACGAAACTCAACGAGGCCACGAAGAGTATACTTAATGCGCTTCCAAACCCTGATAAAAAGTGGGATAAACCCTGGTGGAACACCGATGTGGAGACCCCGGTCATAACCTGAACGGCCAAACATATTTGGAGTAGGAGTGTGCAAGTGGGATAATAGTCCTGAAGTGGTTTGCATTCAAAGCCTCTGGTTTGCTTTGGTTGTGGTTTGAGCGGGTTACACATAGGCTTTAAATCCTTATGTGTGGTATGTTTTTGTATGGGTTTTAGCGGTGGTGGGCGCGGTGTTCGAGGTTGATGAGCGGGCTGTGAGCAGGGAGATGCTCAAGTCAGCGCTCAACTCTGTGGGTTACATAGCGGATGACGCGCTCATAACCACGCTCTACCTCAGTCTGAGGCTCGGCAAACCCCTGCTGCTTGAGGGTGAGCCCGGTTGTGGTAAGACTGAGCTCGCTAAATCTCTGAGTGAGGCCTTCAATAGGGAGTTGATCAGGCTTCAGTGTTATGAGGGGCTCGACTCGAGCTCAGCCATATATGAGTGGGACTACCTACGGCAACTTTTGAAGATAAGGATGCTTGAGGCGTCGGGCTCCATCCCCGACTCTGAGATATTCAGTGAGAGGTTCATTCTCAAAAGACCGCTGCTTAGAGCGGTCACACACGGCGACTCGAAGCCGCCGGTGCTACTCATCGACGAGGTTGACAGGGCTGATGAAGAGTTTGAGGGGTTCCTCCTAGAGTTCCTAGCGGAGTTCCAAGTAACCATACCCGAACTGGGTAGCTTCAAGTCTAAAAAGCCCCCCATAGTGGTGATCACGTCGAATCAGACCAGAGAGCTTGGCGACGGCCTCAGGCGCCGCTGCCTATACTACTATGTGAGCTTCCCAACACCTCAAAGAGAGCTTGAAATACTAAGTGTGAAAGTGAAGGGGCTCGATGAAGCGTTGGCTAGGCAGATAGTCGGTTTTGTCAGGGTGCTGAGAGAGGAGTTCGACCTAGTAAAGAAGCCAGGTGTGGCCGAGACCATAGATTGGGCTAGGGCGCTTCTAAGCCTTGACGCAAAGACGCTTGAACCCCAGCTAGTAGGGCAGACGTTGAGTTGCCTCATCAAGGATTCGTCGGACACACTAAAGCTGGATGGTGATGCCCTGAAGAGGGCGGTTGAGAACTCGGCGGCGAAGACTTCTTGATAGCCAGCACTATTAAGCGCAGAGTTGTTGACTTCTGCACCCTGCTTCGAGCAAACGGCTTCAGCATTGGGATGTCTGAGGCCATAGATTGTGCGAGCGCATTAAAGTATATTGACATACTCGACAGGGAAGCATTCAGGCAGGCCCTAATGTGCACCCTCGTAAAGAAGGCTGACCAGATCCCACTCTTCCTCTACTTATTTGAAAGCTTTTTCTCTAACCCAAACAAAGAAAACCCACAAATACCCTTGTTAAATCAAGGCACCACGAGTAGCAGTGGTGGGTACACTCCCAGCACACTACTACAGCGCACCCAGATCAGCGCTCAAAACTGGTTTAAGGCGTACAGCCCAAACCACCTAGAGTCTGAGAGGCATATGGCTCTGGAGGGGTTGAAGCATAGATATGTGGTGAGGAGGAATATTAGGACGCTTGAGCGCGCTTATCCCAAGCTGGGTGGTAGGAGGAGGAGGCCTTCGGTAAAGGGTGAAGTAGACCTTAGATCCACTCTTAGGTCGAGCCTAAAGGGTTCAGGCGACCTGAGAGGTTTAAGGCGGTCGGAGAGGAAGCCAGCTAAGAACAGGCTATTGGTACTTGTGGATGTTAGTGGCTCCATGAATTCAACCACCCAATCCCTCCTAGAACTCGTGTACGTCGCCTCAAACGCCACTCACACTTCAAGTGTGTTCTGCTTTAGCACCACAATTAGGAGGATGGACAATCTAATCAGGGGTAAAACCCCTCAGGGAGCGGCGCGTGTAATCGGCTTACAGCTCAGCATTTGGGGAAGCGGCACAAGGATAGGCGACTCTCTGAGGAGCCTGCTCTCAGAGTTCAGTCGCCTCCTAGACCCAAGCACACTGGTTGTGATCATAAGCGACGGCTGGGATCTAGGTGATGTGGGGGGGCTACGCGAATCCATCTCTGAAATCCGGGCGAGGGTGGGTGGAATACTGTGGTTTAACCCTCTGGCAGACACTGAGGGGTACCAGCCACTAACCGCAGGCATATCCACTGTTTTACCCTACTTGGACGCTTTAGCGGGGCTTAGCTGCCTCTTTGAGCCGCGTGGGGTGAGGAGGATTCTAGCAGGGATGAGAGCCTCGGGCGGGGTTTGAACCCGCGACCCCCTGCTTACGAGGCAGGTGCTCTACCGGGCTGAGCTACCGAGGCCCGCACACAGAGATGGGCTTGGGGTGGAAAAAAGCTTTTGTTCCGCCCTCCAAGTTAAGCACTGAATCACGTTGCTGGTGGAGTGTTTTGGATAGAGAGGCGGCTGGTATTACCCTGATAGCTCTCGGACTCTGCACTGCCTCATGGTTCTTCGAAAAGTATGTAGCCGCAATATCCCTCATCGTGGCGCTAGCCGTGCTCTTCGGGTATAGGGGACTACTCTTAAAACCCAGAGACGCTAAACTCACGGTTGCACGCAAGCTACCCCACGTTGGGGGTGGATTAATAGTCTCCGGCCTCCTACTCGCCGGCTGGAGGTGGCTCGCCGTCGGACTGACGAGCGCAGCCACCTTCGGCTACCTCTTCCTAATCCTGAATCACGGCTCCAACCACAGCTCCGGCATCCTATCCAACCTCGCGCTCCAATTCGGGTTGATCATGGAGAACGGTGGGAAACCAGTCTACCTATCATCCACGTTCTACGCCTTCTCAGCCATAGCACTCCTCTTACTATTCTACTACCCTAAACCAGCGATTGGGGGGATACTCACACTCACGGTGAGCGACACAGTGGCGGCGATAGTGGGGTTGCACGGTAAAGTAAGGATACCACGACTCGGCAAAACCGTTGAGGGATCGGCGGCCATGCTTGCATCATCGGCCCTAATCTTGATAGCCATAGGGGTACCACTCTACACCGCGGTAATCGTGGCGCTATGCGCTACAATCGTGGAACTGTTACCCCTACCCGTGGATGATAACTTCCTTATACCACTCATCGTGGGTATACTACTCGAAGCCCTCATCATCTGAGTATGAGGATCTCCCGCGGATATCTCATTCTACGATCACATTCATTCGTGTATGGGCAAGTATGGTACACCGTTTGTCAACCAGTTCTTTGAACATGACCGGTCGACAAGTATTCCCCTCAAGATTAAAAAACTTCGATGCTCGCTACGAGTCTATTGATGGAGCCAGATTGGAGGGGGTGGCGAGCGTGTCGGCGAAGTGCGGAAAATTCTTATCCAGACACCATCAGTCTGCTGTCAAAACCCTTTAATACCTACTTCTAAGTAGTGATAGGGGTTGACGGTCAAAGTAGGTGTTGGTTCATCTAACCCAGTAAAGCTTGAGGGGGTTAGGAGGGTTTTTGAACACTTCTACGGGGACGTGGAGGTAAGGAGCACACCCTATACGAATGCTCCACGCCAACCAGTGGGCGCCGAGCAGACAATTATGGGGGCATACCTGAGAGCCAAGCACTCGCTGGAAGCTTTCCCCCAATCAGACTTCGGGGTGGGAGTGGAGGCGGGTATAATAAGCATACCCCGTGTGCCGGAGTCGTGGATATCACATTTGAATACCCAGTTCGCGGTGGTGATAAGCAGGGATGGCCGTACGGGTGTGGGCTCAAGCTCAGGGTTCACGCTTCCCAAACCAGTGCTGGATGACATATTGATGCTGGGAAAAGAACTCGACGAGTCATTCTCGGAGAAGTATGGATACACGAACCTAGGTAGAACCGTGGGTGTGGTCCACACGCTAACGAAGGGATTCGTCGACAGGTTCAAGCTAGTCGAGGAATGTGTTAGCCTGGCGCTCATACCATTCCTGAACCCCGACCTCTACCCCCAGTGAGCACTTGGGGAAGTGGGTGGGATGCGTAGAAAAGCCAAGTAGCATTTATCAATGGCGCATAAAAACCAGCGATTAATTGCTCACAGATTACACTGTGAGGACATGTCTAAGCGCTAGAATGTGTAGCACGAGTATTCCAAGCAGTGAGCCGACAACCGCGGCGGGAGTGAAGGCGGCTACAAAGAACAAAGTGTCGTATGAGAACTTGGGTGTGAAAATGGGGGCGACCACTTCACTACTTATCCACGCGCCCACAAGGCCCGTCCCCACAATTTCAAGCAGCCCAACCCACTTACTCCTCCACACATACCTATAGAATACGCCGACCAGTAATGCTCCTGGCAGGCTCCCGGGTAGTGAGAATATTGTTCCAACCCCAAGACCCATCCGTATCAGGCTTATGAGCAAGGCGACCACCACAGCGTAGGGTCCAAGTGTTACGCCTGCTAGCACGTTTATCATCGACTGGAAGGGGTAGAGTTTGGCTGGACCAAACGGTATCGGTCCAGGGTAAACGGATAGAGCCACGCCGAGGGCGACCAGTAACGCTGAGAGAGCTACCCTACGCGAACGGGTCAGACCATGCACATGGTTCGGTTTCCTTAAAGCGGCCATAAAAAGTCAAGTGGGTGGGAGGAATATAAATGCTTTTATAAGGCGCTTATAACACGTGAGTGGTGTACGGACTCACTGGGTTCGGGGTGTGTTGACGTTCACATTCACATCTATACCACTCCTCACGGCACCAGTCACAACACAGTATTTTTCGAACAACTCGAGGCATCGATTGAACTGGGCTGAATCAACCTCCCCCTCAAACTCAGGCGCTATCTTTACGTTGATACGTGTAACCCTCCAGTAGCCCTCCTTGTTCCTCTCAACCACAGGTTCCACCTCTGTCTTTATAGTTTTCAGCTGCACCTTGTACTTTCTAAGGCAGAATGCTAGGCTTGCGCTAAGGCAGTTACCCACCGCAGCCGCTAAAACCCTTGAGGCGTTGGGTCCTTCAAGGTTTCCGAGGGGGGATGGTTCATCCATTATGAAGTAGCCCAACTTCGTATCCGGGAAACTCACCTTAAAAACGTAGTCATGCACCAACTCTAAATACACCTTGGGGTTCTCGGTGGAGGACAAGTTAACCAAGCTCTCATCGAGCTCCACACATTTAAACTCTGTACATTCCCCTTCATCCAAGTAGAGTTAAGCATCTAAAGAATTAGAGAGCATGTAGTCGGAAACTAGTAGTTTGGCTAGGTGGAGTAGTCGCAACCAAACTATAATCTCTTTATCTGTGGGTGGGATAAAGCTAAATTGTGTTTGGATGCATGATTGACTTGGTTAGCTTTGAACGCCAGAATTGACTCAATGGTACTCATAGCCTTACTGTCTATAGTTATGCTTGTGGCACCCCAACACTTCGGTGACCTATCAACATTCACTCGCCGCGGGTGTCAGCCGCATAGTGTTGAGAGCGCTGTTCATGTTGAGCCTCGTTCATCCAAACTGGGCTATGTTGTGAATCCGCTCTCATCGGGTCTAAATCCACCCAAACCCACTGGGCTTGCTACGTACGGTGTTCTAAACAGCTCTGGCTCTATATCAGGCTACGCTGTTAGAGCACACACACTCGTCGGCGAGCTCAACCTGAGCTCTATTGTTGCATACTACCCTAACGCTACATTATACAACGCGAGCAGGAGTGCTGCGAGCCTTCAACTCAACACGATGCTCATCGTTAACTCAACCAACACCACGCTGGTCTACTGGGTGCAGAACGTCATAGTGTTCCTAACGAATAACTCCACGCTATTCTACGCGGATAACATCTGGAACATGAGCGGTGTGGGCGCAACACTCACAAATAATTCAATAACCTCGAACAGTGGGGGCTACGTTTCAAACACAAGCCGCGGCCCAGTTTACGGCTCGACCTCCAATAATTATACTTACACGCTCCCCCTATCACTCGAGTTGGTGACCAGTGAAAGGGTGGTTAGAGGGTTAGGGGTAGAAGTGGGTATGGGGGTGCGGATTCTACTCAACGGCACAACAGCAAACGGCGTGCTGGAGTGGTACGATAATGCGACGATTCGCCAAGGACTCGCCCAGAACGCGTATTTCGTCGTAAGCGGCTACGGGTTGAGCCCACCCATATATACTGATTCCGCTGGGTTCTTTTACGACGCGGAGCTCGTCTTCGGAGGTGAAGCGAACGGTGCACCCACAAACTTCACACGTCTCAATGCCACACTCGGCCTCTACTATCAGGAAGGCAACAAACTAAGCCATTTCCCATCCTACTATAGCTTCGGAGCCGACACCGCCGAGTCAACATACGACCTTCACGTGAGATACCTAGGAGGCGGAGCGGCGACTGTAAGCGTTGGCCGACCAGACTACGAATACCTAACCATCCCAAACACGACCACGATGATAACCACACCGCTTAATGAGTCAACAACACCAACCACAGCGGGGCCAACGTCAAGTACACCAACAACACTCAGCCACCCGTCAACCTGCCACACCACACTTGAAGTACTCCTACTATTAACAGCATTTATTATCGCACTCATCACACTCACTCTAACTCGACGAAGGGTTCAAAACCCCACCCAGAACCCATGACACCCTTCTCCATTTTGGATTATTCTACAACCACTAATTCTTAATTTAACTTTATGTCACGTGAACTACCCCGCGCTGACTGGCGGACGGGGCTTCCTGCATCACAGCCCCGCCAACCCCAGGGAGGGGGATATTCACGCCCCCTAACCCTCCGTTAAGATAAATAGGTTGACGTGGTTAATTTGATCAAACAGGGTTGACTTAACGGCTTCCCGCTAAAAACCGCGCATCCTTCTAGATATCGATAACCTTGTAGCCAACTCGCTTTAATGCGTCCTCGATAAGATGTCTATGACAGAAGGCCGGGTCTCTTTCCACACGCATAAGGGCGACCAGTTTTGGATAACTCGCCAACTCCTCAATGAAACCCCATAATTGTCCGGTTATAACATTTTTGGTGTACCAATCCCATAACTCATTGTAATCACCCCTCCTCCACGCACGTAGGCGGAGGCTGTCTGGGCAACCAAGTTGAGGCGCGCTGAAATAAACAATGGAGTACTGCACTAGGCTTCTAGCTAGATTTTGACCATAAAACTCATAGCGCCTACTGGTGGGTTTCGACCTAGTGTCCACGAGGGTTTTAACACCGTGAGACACCAGTATTTGAACAAACTCTAGGATACTTCTACCGTAGTAGTGAGTATTGAAAAACACATTTTGACGAAGCTCACCCACACCCTTCACCCATCGCAAAATGCTATGACAAGAAGATTATACTAGGCTATGGTTAATACGTTTCCTCAAAGCCTTCTTTTGCTTGCATAGTGTGGCTACCCAGCCACAAACATTAGTTCAGAAGTCCGCGTACTAGGCATGTTCAGCGCTGAGCACATCTTTGATCTGCCTCTTGGTGCGGTAGGAGGCCAGATACCGTCAGTCGGGGATAACCTCTTCACACATATCCGCGAGCTAAGTTCTCCTCATCCGGCAAGTACACTCTACCATTCATCAATATATTCTTAACGAAGGTTTTGGATACTCTCCGGATTAGAGGTTGGGTTGCGGTGGTGGCCAAGCGAAGAGAATCGTTATCCGGAATCCGTCGCCTTAAAAGGCGAGATTTGCATTCTTATTTATCACTGCCTGGTATATGTGAAGACGGGTTTCAGTGAGCTTGACGGCAAACATGAGAAACAATTCTGGGAGAAGTAGGAGAGAAGTACATTTTCTTAAGATAGTGGAATGGTGTCTATATTGTTGAGAGAAGCTGGATAGTTTTTTGTACACTGTGCAGTTTCTTTCAGTGAGTTTAAATATATCGTAGAAATTTTACGTAAGAAGGTTAGTCACTGTGAGAACTGTTAGAAGTAGACAGAATAGAGGCGCTTCAACAAAGGCTGTGTTAGGGATATTAGTGGTTGTCATAATCATTGTTGCTGCCACAGTTATCATCGCCACTAGGCCTTCGCGATCAACCCAGACAACTTCTACATCTTCTACCACCAGCCTCACAACCTCATCGTCAACCACCGAGTCAACCTCAACTACCCAGAGCAGTTCAACCACAACCTCCACATCCACATTTACACTCGGCCCACCCAACGCTAGCCAGCTAGTAGACAACTACCAGCAGGTCGCGCCCGATGCACTCGACCCCGCTCAGGCCTTCGGAATAGAGGATGAACCGATGCTCACCGCAGTCTACCAAGAGCTTGTCGAGTTTAACGGGAGCAGTATAAGCCAAGTTATACCAGTTTTGGCATCCAACTACACTGTGTTAGATAATAGTAGAACGTTTGTCTTCACGATTAGGCAGAATGTGACATTCTCTAACGGCGACCCGCTAACACCAGCGGCTGTTTGGTTCAGCTTTGTGCGTGAGGTCTATGACGGCCAAGCGGTTGGCATATCTAATTATGAAGAGCTAACACTCAACCTCTCCGAGGTTTCGGCGACGGGCTATGATTTCCCGTGGGGTATAAGGGCGGCCATACAGGCGGCCACAGGACTACCAGCAACCACCAATGTCAGCGTGGCTGTTGCCGCACTCAACAACATAATGAGCAACTTTAACCCGAATAACGCAACAATCCAGAAGGTCATCGAGTATCCCAACCAAGCGTACGTTGTTAGTGGGCCCGATACCTTCACCATCAACTTGCTGCAACCCTACAAGCCCTTCCTACTCGACATAGCATCCTGGTGGGGGGCCATAGTGGACCCCTCGTTCGTCGACGCACACGGGGGAGTCCAAGGCAACAAGCCGAACTCGTATATCAACAACAACGGATCCCCAGGCACTGGACCATACGAATTTAGTTACGTTGCACCAGGACTTGCAACTATAGTTCTCAAAACAAACCCAAGATACTGGGCAGCGCACGGTACAGGCATCCTTTCACCTCCGAGCATACCCACGATAGTAATAAACTATGCACTCACCCAGAACCAACAGATAGAAAGCTTCGCGTCAAACCAAGCCCAGATCTCATATGCTGGGAGTACAAACCTTGCCCAGATGTTCTCTGCTTACCAGTATAAGAAGTACTATGGTTTCAACCAGATATTCATCAACGAGGGCTCTCAGCCAGGTGTCCAGATGATATCACTCAACACCCAGATATACCCAACCAAGAACGTCAACTTCAGACTGGCATTAGCCCATGCAATAAACTTCACACTAATACTCGATAAGGTGTTCAGCTATAACGGCACACTTTTAGCGTCAACCTATGTTGGACCCATAAGCCAGCAGTTCCCCGAGTTCTACAACCCTGATAACCTTACACCATACACGTACAACATACAACTCGCGATAAGCTATCTGAACAAAGCCGGCCTACAGGAAGGCTTCAGCGTGACTCTCCCGAATGGTACTTTGATTGGGAACACGAGTGCACCACCACTGCAGCCTTTAACAATAGTGTACCCAGCACCAATAACGCCCTACCTTCAAGAGGAGCTCACGATAGTGGTCACAGAGCTCTCCCAGCTTGGCCTCAGCGTGGGTCTAGAGGGTGAGGCGCCATCGGTCTTCTACACCACGTGGACCACGCCGCAGGTCACCCCCGCGATAACGTGGTTCGCGTGGTACCCAGACTGGCCAGACCCAATATTCCAGCAACTAGCGCCAGCCGTTACAACGACGAGCTACTTCCCCGCCTGGATGAATCTAACAAGCGTAAACAACATAATGGCCACACTACCATTCCTCACGAACACAACGCAGCAGAGGCAGCTTGTGGCCGAGATATACAACATCACCTATAACTATGCCCCATACATTTGGCTGCCCAACCCCATAACCTACTTCTTCGTGCAACCCTACGTCCAAGGCTTTATCTACAACCCATTCACGGGGTACTACTACAACACGATGCACTACACATGAAGTATCCCATACTTTTTTAACTCACTCCATTTTTGATTTATTCATATTGGAATCGGCTTTAAATAGATATACACGTATAGTTTTCTGGTGAGTTTTGAGCAAGCCCACGTTCTATGTTCACATAGGCCTCGACGGGTCCGAGGGGCCAGAGTGGTTTAGGAGTGTTTCAACCGAGATAGAAAACCTAGGCTTCAGGGGGGTGTTCTTAGCTGATAGCCTAGGCTCTAAGGGTGAACCACTAATACCGCTCACGGGTTTCGCGCTTTCCTCGTCGAAGCTGAGTGTTGGGACATGCGTGTACGTACTACCACTCAGAAACCCCCTATTTGTTGCGAAGCAGGTGTCAAGCATTCATAGATTAAGCGGTGGGAGATTCATATTCGGTGTGGGTGTGGGTTGGAGGCAGTGGGAGTTTGACGCTGTAGGCGTGGAATATGCGAAGCGGGGTAGGAGAACTGATGAAATGCTAGAGATATTGAGACTCGCGTGGAGAGGGGACCCCGTAGGCTTTGAGGGTGAACACTTCAGGTTTGAGGCAGTGGATGTCGGTGCGGAGGTGGAGGGGACACCGCCACCCATCTGGGTTGGAGGCAACAGTCCTTCAGCGATCCGCAGAGCCGCTAGATACGGTGATGCCTGGATCCCCACCGACCTCTCACTCCAAGAATACGAGGCTAATATACCAAAGCTTAGAGCCGAGCTGAGCCGGCTCGGTAAACCACCCAGCTCCCTAGAGATTTGCTCGCACCTCGCACTCATAGTGGATAACGACACGTCTAGAGCACACACCCTAGCTGCCAAAATAGCCTCGGACTTTGGGGAGAAACCAGAGGAATTCGAGGGCTACGCACTCGTGGGTGACCCTTCGAGTATAGCCGAGAGAATCGCCCAGTACACCGCATTGGGTGTGAGACACCACGTTCTATCCACCTTCCTCACAGAATCAAAGAACACATTGCTCCACACGCTTCGCCTCTTCTCAGAAGAGGTTATGCAAAGTGTGTGATCCAAAGCTAGAGACATCCAGGCTATCCGAACCAAGCCATAATGATACCCCACACCACCCAAAGATGTGCTCCCAAGTATTGGAGATCCGGTTAGCGCTGTGATTACATATGCGCATGCAAAGGTGGTATAGATGTTTAAAATAGGTGTTGAAGATTCGGTTGAGCGCGCCGAAAGGGACACTACGAATTCGGTTGTAACCATAAACAGGAGCGCACTAGCAGAGGCGGAGAGAGTGGGTAGGGGGAGTGTGGAGCCTTTCCCGTTCGGCGTCAAGGATATCGTTTACACCAAGGGTATCAGGACAACCATGGCATCCAAACTCTACGCCGACTTTGTGCCCACTTTTGACGCAGCCGTTGTCTCAGCTCTTAAACGCGCTGGTGGTGTAATGGTCTTCAAAACCAACACGCACGAGCTGGCGTCTGGCGCAACAACCACATCATCAATATTTGGACCAACAAGGAACCCGCATGACCAATCAAGGATAAGTGGGGGTAGCAGTGGGGGGTCGGCTGCGGCGGTTGGGGCGAACATAGTCGAGCTCGCTGTTGGCACAGATACAGCTGGGTCTGTGAGGATACCCGCATCCCTGTGCGGTGTTTACGGATTCAAACCCACAAGTGGGAAGATAAGTCTAAGAGGCATCCTACCCCTCTCGCCGAGCTTAGACTGTGTTGGCTTCCTAGCCTCCCACCCATCGTGGCTTTCAAGGCTCACCACCATTTTCCCAATGCTTAAAGGTGAGCCCACTAATACCCGTGGCATAAGAGTGGGCGTCCCAAGCTGGGTTGATCAGTGGGGTGAAGCCCCCGAGGAGTACGCGTCACTCGTTGAGCGGTGCGTTAACGCATTCGAAAACCACTTGGATAGGCTGGGTCTAGAGTGGGTTAAGGTGAAGATGGATGTGGCTGAGAGGCTGGTTTGGAAGATCTTACCCCATATTAGGCTGGCGGAGGCGGCAAGCACCCACTTGGATAAGAGGGAATCATGGGGGGAGTGCTTCCCAGATGTGAGGAGACTACTCGAGAAGGGGTTGAGCGTGTCGGCAACCGATTATATAAACGCACTCGCTGCGCGACGTGAAGTCTACACGGAGCTCAAAAGAACCCTAAAAGGAGTTGACGTGCTCGCGACACCAACAACGAGTATAACTGCTCCAAGAATAAGCGAAGTCCTAGGTAGGGAGGATGGAGCCGTAAGGGCTGTCCTCACACATAACACAGTCTACGCATCATATATAGGTCTGCCAGCCATAAGCATCCCTGGCCTAACGGTTGACGGTTTACCCCTAGGCGTACAGCTAATAGGTGACAGGAACACTGATAAACACCTCATTGAGCTTGTTAAAACATTGGGATAACCAAGCGATACCGAAATTTCGAGGTAACGGCCTCTCCATGGGATGGGCTAACCCCTCTCCTTCTCACTCTTCATCTCCAATCACCCACTAAATAGCCCAGAAGGTATGATCCAACTTTTCTGAATCAGGCGTGAAGAAAGTGTTCTTGATGGATTTAATGTGGATTCACAGCGGCGAATATAGAAGATGATACAGATTGAGTGGTTACACGGCTTGTAGGAAGACTTATCGTAGAGTGGGTTGATGTTATGATATGCCTTACATAAGAAGGGAGATTAGGCCCGAAATCGATCCCTACGTGGATTTTGTTGCGGAGGAAATCGTTGACGAGTTGGGGGGTAAAACAATCGAACTAGGCGAGGTTTATCTTAGAAAGTTGTTCGATGTATGCAACACACTATACCTATTACAGGCGCTTGGAGGGGCGCCGAATAGGAACACCACCGAGAAGCTCGCAGCGAGGTTACTAGAAGTCTCAAAAAAACACGCCGAAGAGGGAGCTTGGAGGGAGGGGATACTAGGTAACCTGAATTATGCGTTCACACGTTTAATACAGGTTGTACCAAAAAAGCTTGTGGATAGGGGGCTATGGAAGCAGAGTATGCGCTACTGGGTGTACGCTGTCACAGCTGGTGCACTTGAGGCCTGCGCCCACAAGCTCCAGACAGAGCCACTAGACCACTTTAAGGTGGCCCTAATAGGGGTAGTGAACGATGTCAAAGACGAATACAAGCGACGTGTTAACGCCGCATACGAAGATGAACAGATAAGGAAGAACGGGGATGTCTACGACGGCCCATACAGAACACCCCCATCACCATCCTCTTAACGCTTACTCAATCCTTTAAACCCTTAAACAAGGCAAACATTACAAGACTGGCTTAGCAGAAAAGGCGTGGACTACCCGCCTTGCGTCTGGAATGCAGTGTAGTGGGTCGACCACTATGCTCAACAAGCTACCAAGCGTTACGGAGACTACTACATACCCGCAAACGTAGATTCACTCGACCCCATATTATGCGTTACGGGTACTCGTTACTCTGGGGCTAGCACCACCCTAACAGACAGGCCAACACTCAACCAAATTATAAGCGCATAAGGCATACAACCATTATTACAGTTAACGCAAAGCGATGTTAGAGTTGAAGTTAGGTTTATTCCATACTGAGGTATAAATAACATGTATGGTGTTAAGAGTCGGCGATGACGCACCCCTCTTCGAGGGTGTGACCGATACTGGTGAAAAATTCTCCCTCTCGGAGTACGTTGGCAAGGCGAATATTGTGGTCTACTTTTATCCTAAAGATGATACGCCGGGGTGCACTAGGGAGGCGTGCGCGTTCAGAGATTCTTGGGATAAACTCACCCAGAGTGGCGCTGTGGTTATAGGTGTGAGCTCCGACGGGGTTGAATCCCATCAGGTCTTCAAAAAGAAGTATGGTCTCCCATTCATCCTTGTAAGCGACCCAAACAACCAGATAAGGGAGCTATACGGTGTGAAGGGGCTACTCCTACCACCACGTGTTACGTTCGTAATAGATAAAAAAGGTAAAATTTCGCATATCTACAACAGCCAGCTAAAGCCAGAGCGACACGCTGATGAAGCCCTCAGAGCCCTGCAAGCTTTGAATGCAAAGTAGCACTATACCTAATTTCTACGGGCTTCTTTAACCTTAGCGTTTACGGGTATATTGGTTAGGTTCCAACCCTTATTCTTGGCGATCTTCTGATGTGGTCTTAGTCTTACACCGAAGTTACCACAGTTGGGGCAAATGGTGACTAGTCTCTTCTCAGTCTGCTTATATATAATCTCAGACTTGTGTATCCAACGCCTGCATGAAGCACACCAACCATACATCGCATATGGAGAGTAACCCGCTTGGGTGAGTTTGCTCAGTGTGAGCTTCTCTTTTCCCAGTTTCTCAAGATTGAGTTCTATTTTCCTTGGCATATCAAACCACCATGTATATGCATTTACGTAATTAAACCTTATAAACTTTATGTGTACACTTGTACACACGCCCTAAACACCAGTACCTCATATGACGCACAGGGCAACTGCGGGGAGCCGGGTAGAGCATCATTATTTAGGCGCATCCCAGTTACAACCAGCCAATCCACTCTTCTTTGCCTCACCGAAAAGCCTCTCACGTGTGGGGATGGATGAGGTGCCGATACCCGTAACCTTGAGCGCTGCGGCCAAGTTCGCGAGCCTGCAGGATTCAGCATACCTAAACCCGCTCAGAAAGGCCCAGATGAATGCGCCGTTAAACACGTCTCCCGCCCCAACGCTGGTTCTAACTTCAGCTGCAAAAGGTGGTGAGTAAAGCTTGATTCCATCGTGGATCACACACGAGCCATTCGAGCCAAGCTTCACCACAAACGTTTTACCCATCACGGAGGACAGTTCAACTAGCTCTCTTCCGTAGAGGGATGAAAACGCTTCGGCCTCGGATTCATTCATAAGTATAACGTCACACATAAGTATAACGTCACACAAGTCCACAACATCACCCAGCCCATCGATGAATTTGAGCACCGGTCCAGGGTCGAAGAACACCTTAGAGCCATTCATCCTCGCCTGCCCTAAACCAATGGCGAACTTACTGTAGACTCTTTTAGTCATATTGGTCAAAGTGTACCCGTCGAAGAATATACCCCGCGAGCGCGTCAACACCCCCAGTGGGATATCGTCTTCGGTGAGCTTCGGGCCAAGTGTACCCAAAAACGCGTGCTTACCACCTCCGCCCAACAACACAATACACCTAGAAGTGGTTGCACCTCTAATCCTCCTAACGTGGTCCACGCTCACACCCTCCTTCTCTAATCCCCCTAGCACCATGTCGCCAAATGCGTCGTCACCCACATTATCAACGACAGCGACCCTAAGCCCAAGCCGGGACGCTGTGATCGCAACCGTACAGCTCCCACCAAGCGAAACCACGCTTGACCTAGCCAAAACCACGGAGTCCTCCACCATCGGAAAACCATTAACCTCAAAGAACTCGTCAACAACGCAATCCGACACAACACTCAAATCAACTAAAGCATCCACCATTTACCCACCACCTCTTTAGACTGATGGTTCGCCTACGACACCTAACGCTTATCTATGATAGCGATTTATATTGTTGGTGCAAGCCACCGGCAATGATTCAGCGCCGCAAACTCGCTATTATACTTTTATTACTGGCTAGTATAACCATACCTGCGGGTGGACCACACCCTTACGTTTGGAGGCAACTAGAAGCTTCTGCACAAGGAATTGCACCCACTTGCACACATGTTTTCCAATCAGTGCACGGCCTCGTCAACGTATCCGCTCAAAACAGTGTTGGGGGCGAGCTGCTTGTTGCGGCCTACTCTTCCTCGATAAACCATACCAGCGGGCACATTCTATTCTTTGATACAACCAACACCACGATTTGGTGGAGCCAGGAGCCAGGCGCGCAAAACTATGGTTTTGAGGCGAATCAGGGTGTAGCTGGCTACATGAGTTGTTCAGACGGCTACTCAAACTACCTTATACACGCAGCCTCAGGGCATAGTCACTACACCTTCAACGATTCACTGGGGCAACTAGTCCTCGTGCTACTCGCCACCTGCACGCTCAACACACCCTCCTGGGTTCCACTGGTGGATGGTGCACCCATGAGTCTTGCGTATAATTACTCGTCATCGGGCCTCACACTATCACTCTACGCGGGATTATTCAGCACCGAGCCGAACCAAACAGTGGTCATAGACGCCCCATCACCTCATTCATACGTCTTCGTTTTCAGTGTTTCGACCAACCCATACGGCAAAGTGGTTGGAACCGTCACGCCTCGAGGCGCACTTGTAAGCGTTAACGGCACACCCATACCGGTAGAAAACGGTGTGATCAACATAACCCTCCCATACGGTACATATGAGTTCGGCTTCAATGCACCACATCATCTAAACCTGAGCATAGTGGTTGAAGTATACGGTGGGAGGACAACCCCCCTGAGTGTTAGCCTCGTCTCAGTTAGCCAAGCCCGGTTAAAAGTGGTTA
>CADDZQ010000024.1 GCA_902812505.1 archaeon | reverse complement strand
TAAACCACAAGACACGCAGGTCTCTGAAGAGGCCTACCAGCTCCGAGACGAGGCCACGTCTCTTCGTGCAAACCCAGTGTTCAGTTTCTGGAACCTTATTATTCCTACACTCAGGGTGAGGACACCTCACGGTCTCATAGCTCAGATTGTACTCCTTAAGAATAGAGGGATAAAGCGATGCGAAGTCGAGCACAACCACATCGAAGTATACGCCGGCCTTAGGCGATATCACGATAGCCCCCTTATACTTTTTACCCTTAATGGTTGCCTGAGTATACGAAGTGTTTTTCCTCTGCGCAATGTCCTCTGGGTTGGGAATCAAATAGTTTCTCTCCCTATGGATAGCATACATCAGGTTCTTAATCCACGACGACACACCTATACGCACCAAGTCATCCATACCTGTCCGGGAAACCCTCATGAGCATCACGATTAGCTTCATCACTAAATTATCATTATAGGCCGTAAGCTCATATGTGAGCTGGGCGTCCCTGAAACAGTAGTTGGCTAACTCGAAGGGTGTCAGGTTATCAATGAACTTTTCACCCAGGTCCACTTTTCCCTTGCCCATAAGCGCGGAGGCTATACTGTCAAGTCCAAACTCCTTATATTTGGCGTCAAACGCGTACACCTGTATTGCCTTATTTTTAAAGAAGTGGTAGAGGTCAAGGTGCAGACCTGTGCTCAGCCTAGCCTCCCTCTGGGTTAGTATTATGGGCATCTGGTTTTTGGGTACACCGAGCTTCTCGGCTCTGTTCTTCAGGTAGCGGAAGTCAAAGTTATCCCCGTTGAATGATAAAACAATGGGGTAGGATGAAATTAGGTTAAAGGTCTGTTTTAGCATCTCCACCTCGTCTGTAAAGAATTGTACGTCGAGGTCCTGTGGAAGGGAGTTGGCATCGCCTGGCTCACCATCCGAACGCATGAGCACAAAAACCTTCTTTAAGCCGTCGCTACCGCAGAACGACACGGCTATAAGCCTGTTGGAAGCTTCTATGACGTTGGGCATCCTCCCCTCCGCAGTCTCAACCTCAATATCCACCGCAACACGTCTAAAATCTGGGGCAGGCTCGGAGAGAATGTTGATCCAGTCAATAACCACATCAACATCAACACCGCCCTTAGAGATCGATGAAGCCATCTTGGAGGCCTCCTCTGTGAACTCTGGTTTAACAGCTACAAGATTCCCATTGCTCACTTTGTAAACAGTGCCGGGTCTGAACCCCCTATCATACATATAGCAGTTAGCGTATCTAATCTTGGCTTCCCAAGCGACAGGAAGCTTCTCTCTTAAACTATTAGACCTGCCGCCTATGACAAGCGGGTCTCTACCGAGAACCTTGGTCAGCTTGACTGGTTTGTCATCTAACAGGTGATACTTGTTCACACTCTCAAAACCCAGTATACCCTTGTTTGAGGCAACCTGCGGAAGAGATTTGAGCTTGTCTATTGGAATATCGGTGAGCAGATATGGGTGGTGATTCGTGTTGTCGTACCAAGCGTAGACCTTCTTGTCCTCCTTGTTATAGAGTATCGCAACAGCTTTACCCGCGGCGCCATCGTAGAGGACTGTGAGCAGAACTGATTCGCTGAGCTCAGACGGAGTTGGAAGTCTGAGTGATACTTCTACTTCCTCCTCTTCACCCTCCCTCTCTTCCTCTTCGAGCTCAGCATCCTGAGATTCAACTTCAGACTTCTGAAGCTCCCCTAAACTCGTAACCAATTTAATAGATATCAGCATGCAACAATAGTTAAACTCTATGGAAAAATGAGGAAGTTGTGTAAACATGTGGCCGAATAGATCCACTGAGAGCCTAGATAAAGCTGAATACTACCCTACGCACCTAAGATACAGATGGGCCCGTGGCCCAGCCTGGATAGGGCAGCGGCCTCCGGAGCCGTTGGTCGAGGGTTCAAATCCCTCCGGGCCCGTCTATCCATACAAGGGGTCAGCCAGCCCAGCCCTGATGAAGGCTTGCTTACGCTCCTTGCAGGCCTCACATTCGCCGCATGGCTTAGGCCCTTCACCATAACAGCTCCAAGTCAACTCGAATGGGACCCCGAGGTCACCGCCAAGCCTAACAGCCTCATACTTTTCAAATCTAATTAAGGGTGTGGTTACCTGAACACCTTTGCTTACAAGGTGATTTGAAAGCAGGGTGTTGAATTTTTCGAAAAAAGCTTCGGAGGCATCCTGAAACCTTACCGCATCAGATTTGATATGCCCACCGTAAATACGGTTAGCACCAACCCTCTCTGCAAAGTGAGCCGCTATACCATAAAAGATTATATTTCTAGCCGGAATGTAAACCTGTGCGACACTTCCGAGCTGTTCAGGTGCACCCACAACATCGGACACCTCCTTTAGAAAATCCACTTCAACTTGAATAAGCTCCACCCTCGCGGCCGCAGCCAACTTAACCGCCGCCTCACGTTCGACCGAACGCCTCCCATAATAATTGAAACTCAAACCAACCACCTCCTCATTTACACGCCTCGCCAAGTATAGGCACACGGCTGAATCTAGACCGCCAGAAAGCAAAACCACAGCCTTGGACTTTCTCTCACTCATCACTTTACCGAAGTGGCAGAGTAAAATAAGAGCATCCACACGCCTATTAAGTGTGGCTAATAACATTCCAAAAGACTGGACTGGCGCTTGTTAGCCTTATGCAAGTGGGAATAAGAGCATCGGATAACGGGTCACTGTTAGTGGGCTGTGAACCGCACGCGATGCCCGAGCTGAATTGGGGAAAACGCCCCACCCGCTTTAATGCGGCATCACCCGCCAAACAAAATGCTCACTGTAGTAGGTTTGACAGGGTTTTGACTACCCGAGCATAAGTAATTGGTGTACAATACTCTTTCTCCTCCCTAGCACCCTGCGGTTTTGATTTGGGAGGATCCCGCCGCTAGGGGTAGCTCACGCTATGAACTAAAACGCTTGTTTAGGGAAACAAGCACCCATTTAGTATCCACGTACCCCACAGCGTAGCCCTCCAGAGCTCTAAGTTGGGTGGAAAAGGTGCTAATGTATTGTCTGGGATCCACAACTAGAATTAACCCGCTGGGAGAAATGTTCAGAGCGTCATACAGGCTCATAGAGAGCTTATCTCCTAGCGCAATCAGTATGAGTGTTGAGAGGGTGCGATGCCTGATCGGTGGATTATCAAGTTTGCAGAGAACTGCGTCCACTCTTTTCCTTCTTTCAGGTGTTAAGTCTTCGATTAAGCTAGATGCATCCCAGTGCTCGCTCAAGTAAATGATCCTTGATGTGTACAGGTAGGATGCGATAAATCTGATTACCTCCAATGCGGTGGCTTTTTTCTCGCAAACCAATCCCACTAATTGCTCTGAGAATGGTATAACCCATTCCAGAACGTGCACCACGTCGGAAACCGGTTTACTGCTTGTAGGGGCATGTGACACGTGTCTCTCAGTTATGTTAAGTGGTCTAAACACACGCCAGTTTATCTGCACACACGTGTTTCATATCTAAGGGATATAAGCCTTAAAAGCATGCGTGTAGCATTTAGAGAAACAGAATCACCAAGTTTTAACCGAACAACTTCCCTTTAAGGTGTTGACAGTGTTAAAATTAGGAAAAATTTATATCTTAAGCTGTAAATTGTTTTGTCTATGGCGGGATTAAGCGTATTCCAAAAGATTTGGAACGATCATATTGTAGCGAATGAGGGTGATAGGTTCCTAATATACATTGACAGACACTTAGTACACGAGGTGACATCACCGATTGCCTTCAGGAGCCTCCGGGAAAGAGGTTTGACTGTTAGGAGAAGCGACCTAACACTTGCAACCGTTGACCACAACGTGCCAACCACAGACCGGGCGAAGCCGATTGATGATAAGCTCTCCGCCCAGCAGATAGAGGCGCTTAGGGTTAATGCAAAAAGCAACAACCTTCCACTTCTCGATTATCAAAGCCCGCTACAGGGTATAGTACATGTGGTGGGTCCAGAGCTGGGTTTCGTTTTACCCGGGGTTACCGTTGCCTGTGGAGATAGTCATACCTCGACGAACGGGGCGCTTGGTGCATTGGGCTTCGGTGTGGGTACAAGCGAGATTGAAATGGTTCTGGCCACTCAATCACTCTGGCTTAGAAAGCCTGCCACAATGCTTGTCGAGATCAGGGGTTCGCTTAGAAGTGGGGTGACACCCAAAGACGTAGCGCTCAACTTTATAGGCCGTGTAGGCGTGGGGGGATGCATAGGCTACGCTGTTGAGTACGGTGGTCCGCTTGTTGAGCAGCTTAGCGTTGAAGAAAGGATGACACTCGCAAACCTGACGACCGAGGCGGGAGGCAGAACGGGCATAGTTTCACCTGACGAGAAGAGTATTGAGTTCGTATATGGTAAGCCCTACGCACCGCAGGGTGAAGAATGGGATCGTGCTGTGAATTATTGGAAGACTCTTAAAAGCGACGGCGACGCCGAGTATGACAAAAGTGTAGATATTGGTGTTTCAGACCTTGAACCACAGGTCACGTGGGGGACGGATCCATCTATGGTGTGCGGGGTCTCGGAGAGGATTCCCAATCCCGAGAGATTCAGAGACCATCAACAGAGAAGAAAAGCAGAGAAGGCTCTGGAGTATATGGGCCTGAAGCCAGGTACCAGAATAGATGAGATAAATGTGGATGCGGTTTTTATAGGCTCCTGCACAAATGCCCGTCTAGGAGACCTTATTCAAGCAGCCCGTGTAGTTGTGGGTAGAAGGGTTTCGCCTAGGGTTAAGGCTATAGTTGTTCCTGGGTCGCAACTGGTTAAACGGCGCGCTGAGAGACTCGGTCTGCACAGAGTGTTTATTGAGGCGGGGTTCGAGTGGAGAAATTCTGGTTGCAGCCTGTGTTTGGGTATGAACAGCGACAGGCTTGCGGCTGGCACAAGGTGTGTGAGCACTTCAAATAGGAACTTTGAGAACAGGCAAGGCTTTGGGGTGAGAACGCACCTTACGAGTCCGATAATGGCGGCGGCAGCCGCTCTCGAGGGAAGGTTCATTGATGCACGGGAGTTGAGTTTGGGTAACGTGGGGATAGGTGGATAGGATTGGATAAAATTACGAAGGTGACGGGAGTTGCTTTACCATTCGCGTACGACAACGTGGACACCGACCAGATTATCCCAGCCGAATATCTTAAAATTACGAGACGTGAAGGGCTTGGCAGACACCTCTTTAACAACTGGAGGTACCTTGAAAACGGCGAACCAAACCCCAATTTTATATTAAACGATCAGAGGTATAGGAATGCTTGCATACTTGTGGCTGGAAGAAACTTTGGCATAGGTTCATCACGCGAACACGCAGTTTGGGCGCTTGCGGACTATGGTTTTAAGGCAATCATCGCAGCTTCATTCGGGGACATATTCTACGAAAACGCAGCGAAGAATGGTTTGGTTTGCGTCATACTAGATGATAAGGAGCTTGACACCGTAAGGAGAGCAGCCCTCAACCAGCCTCTAGAGCTAGAGGTGGACGTAGAGCGCCTACTTATAAGTTATTCAGGTATGGAGTTGCGTTTTAAGATGGATCAAGCAACCCAAAACAGGCTGCTTACTGGTCTTGACGATATTGAGTACACGTTAAAGTTCTACTCACACAAAATCCACGAGTACGAGGCAAAGAAACCCGCCTTTCTGGGGCCAAGAAAAGTTGATTTGGAGGGCTTGGAAAAAGCCTTTGAGTAATCGTGGTTTCATTAGGCCTTCACACTTGGACACACTCGACGAGCTATCTCTACTGCCTGGTCAACGCTGACATGGCATCCCCTTTCTGCCTCAGCCTTGATTTCATCTAGGACCTTTTTTAGTTGCTCGTCACTCAGAGTTAAACCTCTTTCATTAAGCATCACTTTGAGTCCGTAGCTCCCACTGTGTTTACCCAAAGCTATTCGTCTAAAGTTTCCAACCTCCTCGGGTTGCATGGGTTCATAGGTCTGTGGGTTTTGAAGTACGCCGTGGACGTGTATCCCCGCCTCGTGACCGAAGGCGTTGTCCCCTACTATTGGTTTAAAGTAGGGTACCGGTACACCTGTAACCTCGGCCACGAATCTACTTGTCTCGTATAATCGAGAAGCGACGACGCCGACCTCTGCCTTTAAGAGTTTTTTCAACGCCATTACCACCTCTTCAAGCGAAGTGTTACCCGCCCTTTCACCTATTCCGTTAACTGTTACATGAACCTGTTCCGCACCAGCGCTCACCGCGGCCACAGTGTTGGCTGTGGCCATCCCGAAGTCGTTATGGCAATGGACGCTTAGAATCTTATTACCAACTAGGCGTTTAATTTCCACAACGAGGTTGTACATCCCAAACGGCTCCATAACACCAACAGTATCTGGAATGTTTATCCGATCTGCACCAGCGCTTAGAGCTGCGGTTATAGCCTCGCTTAGAAAAGCGCGATCGCTTCTAGTAGCATCCTCGGGACTAAACTCAACGGTCAGGCCATTCTCCTTAGCATAACTCACAGATTCAAGTATTCTCTCGATAGCCTGCTCCCTCGACATCCTAAGCTTGCATTGTAAGTGTATATCGGATGTAGCGAGAAATAAATGGATGCTTGAAACCCCGGTTGACAAAGTGTCTTCAATGTCTTTCTTTGAGCAGCGGGAAAGAGCGATTACCTCGACTCTGTCTGAGAGCTCTTGGTTTATTAGCTTGGTGGCTTCATACTCCGCTCTCGAGGCCACAGGGAAACCAGCTTCTATAACATCCACGCGTAGGTCAGCGAGTCTGCGGGCAACCATAAGCTTCTGTTCAACGGAAAGATCGATGCCTGGTGCTTGTTCTCCGTCTCTTAAAGTTGTATCAAATATTCTTACCCTTCCCGGATAGAAGACGACCACTCATCGTGCCCTATACATACATAAACATCAATAAAAAGTTTTCGATTAACGCACGCTAAAACCGAGATTTTTAAAGCAAAGAATACAAAACCAAGCCGATTTAACAAAGCGTGTAAAGACTTCGTAGACGATTTCCCAGTTTCACCCCCGGAACAATAGTTTAGACCCGGGATAGAAGCTCTTTCACTACCGCATCCCCCACCTCAGAAGTGGTGGAGGAGCCACCGAGGTCAGGTGTTCTAACTCTTCCATCTACGAGCACACGTTCCACGGCGCCCGCAACACTATTGTACGCCTCCCTACGGCCCAAGTGGTCCAGCATCATTCCCCCAGCGAGAATCGCCGCTATTGGGTTGGCCACCTTCTTACCAGCGAGGGGAGGCGCGGACCCATGTATCGGCTCAAACATAGAGGTGCCTTCGGGGTTGATGTTCGCACTTGGAGCGAGCCCCATACCTCCCTGAATCGCAGCCCCGAGGTCTGTGAGTATATCGCCGAAGAGGTTTGGAAGAACCACTACCTGGAATCTTTCAGGCTCCCTGACGAAAAGCATGGCTGCCGCATCCACATACAACTCTTCAGTCTGTATTTGGGGGTACATTTTGGCGGTGGACTCGAATGCATCCCTCCAGATAGAGTAAATGTTGGTCATCACGTTCGCCTTATCCACTGAGGCCACTCTGCGTAGCCCATTATTCTGAGCGTAGTTGAAAGCGTATTTTATCACCCTCTCCGCGCCTAGGCGGGTTATCACACCCAACTCATAAGCAAAGCTTTCATCCCCCCCAATCATTGAGGCGTCTACGTCGAATTTAACCTGATACTTTGACCTAGACATAACCATGCTCGCTTTAGCCGAGCGCACAACACTTGAACCAAGTCCACTGTACATATCCTCAGTGTTCTCTCTTACACACACAAAGTTAATATGAGCGGGGGTTTTAGATCTGAGAGCCGAGCTTACACCGTTAAGCAACCTAACTGGTCTGAGGTTAACATATTGGTCAAAGTACCACCTCAGCTTGAGTATTATACCTCGCTCAAGTATCCCAGGCCTAACGCGTGGGTCGCCCACGGCCCCAAAATATATGGCTTTAAAGTTGCTTAGCTCTTTTAGTTCCTCTTCGGAAACAAGTGTACCCTCACGTAAATACCTCTCAGCGCCGAAGTTGTAGTCAACCCAGTTTACCTCGAAACCCTCAGCCTCGGACACAGCGTCCAGAACCTTTCTCCCTTCTGCTATAACCTCAGGACCTATACCGTCGCCGGGTATACAAGCTATATTGTATGTAACCATATTCAACACACTGCTTTTGTGTTGGGTATACGCTTATGTAGAGGCGGTCAAAGCATTCAGTGTTCAGAGTCTTTCTCGGTTGACTCTATGCCCGCCATTCTTCTGATAACTGAGCCAACTGACTCTATCTGCTTGGATTCGAGCTGACCCATCATACGTCTCAGGTTTTTGGCGCTTTCATCTCTATTACCTGTCCACTCCCTAGCGAATTCGCCGCTCTTTATCTCCTGTAGTATCTTCTTCATGTTTGACTTAACTGTTTCATCTACAACTCTGCCTCCCCGTGTGAGTCCACCATACTTAGCGGTATCGCTTACAGCCTTGAGCATACCTGCAAAGCCACCCTTGTATATCAGGTCCATTATCAGCTTAAGTTCGTTGCACACCTCGAAGTATGCTAGCTCGGGTTGGTAGCCCTCCTCAACTAGCACTTCAAACCCTTTCTCTATCAGGCTCATCACTCCGCCTACAAGGACGCTCTGCTCGCCGAATAGGTCGGTTTCTGCCTCCTCCGCAAAGCTGGTTTTGAGAACTCCCGCCTTAGTGGCACCCAGCGCCTTAGCGTACGCCAGCGCTAGCTTTTCAGCTTGACCAGAGTAGTCCCTTTCAACGGCGAGCAGCGCCGGCACACCAAAACCGTCTAGGTAAGCCTGTCTAACAGTGGGGCCAGGACCCTTCGGCGCAACCATGAAAATATCCACATCCTTAGGCGGTGAAACCTCACCGAACCTGATAGAGTACCCGTGAGCGAAGCCCAATGCTTTACCTCTGTTGAGGTACTGCTTAACCGAGGATTCATAGACTTCACGGTGTGTAGTGTCGGGTGTCAGCATCATGATCACATCCGAACACCTAGAGGCTTCGTCGGGGGTTAGGGGTTCGAATCCATCCGCCTTAGCTTGAATCCAAGATTTCCCACTGAACCTTACACCCACACAAACATCTATGCCGGAGTCGCGCAGGTTGAGTGCGTGCGCGCGTCCCTGGCTACCGTAGCCGAGGACGGCCACCTTTCTACTCGTCAAAAAAGAGAGGTCCGCATCCTCCTCATAATATATTTTCGGCAAACTCTTTCACCTTTTCTTCAAACGGTAGTACAGCTAAGCCAGTCCGGCTAAGCGATACCAAGCCAGAATCCAAAACACTGTTTATAAAACTATTTATAGTTTCGGGTTCGCCTGTGAGTTCAACTACCGCAGTATCTCCTCTGATGCTTACCACCCTTGCACCATAATTTTTAATGAGCCTCTCAAATCCTGTGTTTTGATCCATCTTTATTTGGGCCAGCACTAACTCCCTTCTGATGGCTTCAGAGAGCCTTACAAGCTTAACATTCACCACATCAATGCTTTTATTGAGCATCCGCTGAACCATACTGCACTCTTCACTGTTTGCCTTAAGGTTGACGGTTATACCGCTTTTCCCCACAACACCAGGGAGAGACGCAACAGTCACAGCATCAATGTTTAAGTTGAGCCTACGAAAGTGGTTTAGTATCCTGAAAAGCACACCTGGTTTGTCTTCAACCAATATTTGCAACACGACCGACTCATCTGCACTCATCTAACAATCATCTCGTTAAGACTTGAACCCGTCGCGACAAATGGCAACACGTTTTCTTCCGGTGAAATCGGTATATCAATCACCGTTGTAACCTCGCTCTTTAACGCCTCCCTTAAGGCTCTCTCGAAGTCGAGCATACCGTTAACCCTGACACCCTCCGCCCCATAAGACTTGGCTAGATTGACAAAGTCTGGCTTTGAGCCAAGCCAAACACCAGAGTATCTACCACCATAGAAGGCTCTCTGCCATTGGGCAACCATCCCTAGACACGAGTTATTAAAGACGCAAACTATAACAGGAAGGTTTTCCTGAACGCTTGTTGCCAGCGAGTCGGATGTCATAAGAAAACTACCATCACCAGCTATATCGAGCACTGGAACCCAAGGCTTAGCGGTCTTAGCTCCTATTGCAGCCGGAAAACCGAAGCCCATCGTCCCCAAGCCTCCACTCGTTAGGAATGTCCTAGGTTTAAGCACCCTATAGTGGAGTTCAGCCCACATTTGGTGTTGACCGACCTCTGTTGTCACAATCGCGTCGATCGGAAGCATATCCCTGATCTTACGTATTATACGTGGTGACGTGAACTCGCCTGATGCACCAAAAATAGCATCCTCGTACTCAGACTTTAACTCCATCCACCTCCCACGCCAGGCAGTGTTCTCACACTTTACAGTCTTAACCTTTAAGATCTCGAGCAGGATCCTGAGAGACTTCCTAATATTCCCCACAACGTAGTGGTGGGGTTTTAGATTTTTCCCTATCTCGGAAGGGTCCGCATCGAAGTGAATAATCTTCCTGTCTTTAGTGAACTCAGAGAGATTCATTGTGGACCTATCGGAGAATCTTGCACCAACACAGATAACCAAGTCGGACTCCATTATCAGTTTGTTAGCGTGGTATGTCCCATGCATCCCTATCGGCCCAAGTGATAAGGGGTGGTTTTCGGGTATGCACCCCTTACCCATGAGTGTGGTTGCAACTGGAATATTGAGTAACTCTGCGACCGCGACAAGAAGGTCGCACGCATTACTCTTAATCACACCACCTCCACCCAGAAGAACTGGTCTATCGGCTGCAAGAAGTAAGTCAGCCGCCTTGGCAACATGCAAGGGATCGGGTTCGTACTCCGCCCTATATCCCGGTATATCAACACTCTCGGGGAAAACCATCTCCTCCTTCTCCATTTGCACATCTTTGGGTAAATCAATGAGTACGGGCGATGTTCTACCCGTGGCCGTCAGATAGAATGCGGCTTTAACTGCGCGGGGAACCTCTGATGGGCGACGCGGCTGGAACTGGTACTTTGTGATTGGGTTAAATATTCCCACGGTGTCAATCTCTTGGAAGGCGTCAGTGCCTATTAGACGCGTGGCCACTTGTCCAGTGATTGCGACCATGGGGACAGAGTCCATGTAGGCGGTGGCTACACCCGTTACGAGGTTTGTCGCGCCTGGCCCAGAAGTGGCCATAGCGACGCCGGGTCTGCCCGTTACCCTCGCGTAACCATCAGCCATATGCGCAGCAGATTGCTCATGTCTAGCTAACACGTGTCTAATTGGGCTCCCGAGCAACTCGTCATAAACTGGCATTATTGCCCCACCAGGTATACCGAAAACGACCTCTACACCCTCAATTCTTAAGGCCTCAATAAGACCACGGGCGCCAGAAAATATTGGTGATATATTTTTCCACCTCCAAAAGCCCAAAGACGGGCGTCTATACGTTTAGTACTAGGGGCAAAATTGTCAGTGTGCGTGCGTCTTTAAATGAAGAGAGGTGTGCGTTATTTGACATCTGATACCTTTGCCCCTTTGTCGTTAGTAAAAGTGCTACTTACTTATAAACTTTTTGGTAAACTCCAGCTTTATTCGAATAAGGTTTCACGCTCTAACTTTATAATGGATAGATTTATACAGCTTATCTTAAACGACTCAAAAAAGTTTACTTTGTTCGAAACCTAAGCCGGTCACAACACGCTAATCGTTAAGCGGGCATGATGCTCAACCTAACGATTTTGAGAGAATAACCGCGGCTGGTAAACCCTATCCTAGTTACACATCGTCGTGTCAGGCTTGGAAAAGCTTTATTTGGCTCTGCTGACTGGTTTGGGTTTATGCGTTCAGAAAGCGTATACAGCGGAGTTGCGAGGGCACCTAATCGGGCATTTATGAGGGCTATGGGTCTCGGCGATAAAGATCTTGCCAGACCCATAGTGGGTGTGGCCGTTGCTTGGAGTGAAGCAGGTCCATGTAATATACACACCTTGGCACTTGGCGAACGCGCAAAGGAGGGCGTCGTCGCAGGCGGCGGTACACCGAGAATATTCACGACGCCGCTTGTTATAGATGGGATAGCGATGGGAACAGAGGGAATGAAGTATTCACTGGTTAGCAGAGAAGTAATCGCGAACACGGTTGAAATGTCCGTTAACGCTCATGGCTACGACGGCTTCGTGGGTATATCTGGTTGCGATAAGACAAGCCCAGGAATAATGATGGCTATGGCAAGGCTGAACATTCCTTCGTTGATAATGTACGGGGGCACCACGCTTCCAGGTTATTTTAAGGGTTCTAAAGTGGCGATAGGCGACGTCTACGAGGCTGTTGGCTCCCACTCAGCTGGGAAAATGACATATGACGACCTTGTCACACTCGAGAAAAACGCAATACCCACACCAGGTTCATGTGGGGGGCTCTACACTGCGAACACCATGGCGGCCATGACCGAGGCTCTTGGCTTAGCCCTCCCCGGGTCCGCATCCCCTCCAGCGGTTGATGCGAAACGCACCGAGTTCGCTTTCGAAAGCGGTAAAGCTCTCATGAACCTTCTCGAGGCGGGTATAAAACCACGGGACATACTTAGCTTTGAGGCGTTTGAGAACGCGGTGAGCGTCCTCATGGCTATGGGTGGATCCACAAACGCCGTGCTTCATTTACTCGCAATCGCACATGAAGCATCTGTCAATTTGAGCCTAGATGATTTTGAACGGTTGAGCAACAGGGTTCCAGAGATCGTTAACATGAAGCCTGGTGGCGAATACACAATGGCTGAACTACACCAAGTGGGGGGTGTGGCTCTAATAATGCAAAAACTACTCAAAGCCAACTTATTGAACGGTGAAACGCTAACCGTAACGGGTAAAACACTTAGAAAAAACCTTGAAGAACTGAAAATCGAAACACCGAGAAACCAGAGTGTTGTGCGAGACGTAGACTCACCCATGTACCCTTATGGTGGAATAAGAATCTTGAAGGGAAGCCTAGCGCCTCTAGGCTCAGTGGTAAAGGCTTCCGCCTCTAAGGTTAAAAGCCATAAGGGACCCGCACGCGTGTTCAACTCTGAGGAGGAGGCGTTTAACGCGGTTATGAATAAACGGATTCAGAGTGGTGATGTAATCATAATACGCTACGAAGGCCCCAAGGGTGGGCCAGGCATGCGTGAAATGCTCGCCGTCACAGCCGCCGTAGTGGGTCAAGGCTTAGGGGAGCAAGTAGCCCTTGTGACCGATGGGAGGTTCTCAGGGGCCACAAGGGGGATGATGGTTGGTCATGTGGCTCCGGAGGCCTACGTGGGTGGACCTATAGCACTTGTTAACGATGGAGACGAAGTTGTTGTCGACGCCGAAAACTGCAGGCTTGATCTACTAGTTGACAACAAAGCACTCGAAGAACGAAGAGCAGAATGGATTCAGCCAAAACCAAAGTATAACTCAGGCCTTCTCAGCCAGTACTCCAAACTGGTGGGCGGCGCAGAAGTAGGAGCAGTACTCTCTTGAGCGTGATGGATAATAAGAATGGCGTATTCGAGGCTAGCTAGGCTAATTTCTCACCTTAGAAATTCAGGTGTGTAGAATGACGCGCAAAAGTGTCGTTGAATTAAGGTTACCAGAGGTGGACTTGGGTACCGCTGACAGGCTTAGTGCCAAGTTAAGGGATTACGCGGGAGGTAAAAAACTCATAGTGGGCGTGAGCGGGGGGGTTGACTCGGCTACCACCCTCGCGCTGTGTGTGAAGGCTGTAGGCTCAGAGAATGTGCTCGGACTAATAATGCCTGATACGAGAACCACGCCTCAAGAAGATGTTAAGGACGCCGAGGAGCTCCTAACACTGTTAAAAGTTAAACACGAAAAGCACGCAATTGATTCCATTGTTGACGCATACCGAAGCGAGCTAAGTGTGTTAGACGCTAAACTTTTGGGTAACATCAAAGCACGTGTGAGGATGACCATACTTTATTACTACGCCAACAAACTAGGTGGCCTAGTTGTGGGGACGGGCGACCGCTCCGAGCTACTTTTAGGCTACTTTACCAAGTATGGTGATGGAGGGGTGGACATACTACCGCTTGGCTCTCTATATAAGACACAAGTAAGAAGACTAGGCGCACTGCTAGGTGTGCCGAGTAAAATTGTGAACAAGCCAAGCAGCCCTGCTCTCTGGGCTGGACAGACCGCTGAAGGTGAGTTGGGTATAAAGTACGAGGTTGCTGACCTAATAATGTACGGCTTAACGGAGTTAGGCTATCGGGCAAGCGACCTAGTAGGCCTCGGCTTTGGGGCTGAAATAGTATACAGGGTAACTGACCTAATGGAAAAGTCCACGCATAAAAGGCTTCTCCCACCAATACTCAGCTAAGCCCAATTTATTCAGGGCTCCTCCAACCGTGTGTTCTCCTTGAAAACCATGAGTCCAAGTGAATCATCATATATCTTTACTAGCTCTGTCCCAGCAACTTCACTCAGGTAAACCTCCACCAAGTAGCCCACCTGGGCCTCAACGAGATGGCCTCCTAAAACATTCAGATTCCTATCGGAAACAGTTGCATGTAAATGTAAGACCTGCTTGCCCGTTGAATCTTTTGCAAGTGAACCCATACAGGATACGAGCTCCAAATGATCACTTAGCTCCTTGGTAACATATTTCTTGGTCTCACCATCATAAAAACCCAGGACAACCCTGCTCAACGTGCCCATTGCTTGTACAATAGCGTAATCAACGCTCCTCTCCTGGGCTACAGAGAGGATTCGGGATACAACATCCTCCTTAGGTCTTAGACCCACCACCACGATTCTACCTAAAGCACCAACAGGCATTTTAGGAAGATAACGCCTACGTAGATTTATCTCTTCCGCAATATAGCCTACACACAAACTTTGAGACACTGCGAGCTAACCATAGTTTCATGAATACAATACATCGAATCCCTACCTCGGTTAAACTGTTCGCGCAACTCAGAAATAGTTGGCTCTGGGGTCCAATTGCACTCCTCTCACTTCATTCGCTAGGCTTTTTCTAAGCGCCATGTGAGTAAAGCATCCATTCCTTAGTATTAGAAAGGCGGTGTTACACTGGTGCCGAGCTTCGCGCTTCTTAGGGCGGCCTCAGCGAGGGCGAGGGCCTTCAGACCATCCTCCACGCTTGCGCAGAGTTGCTCAGAAGTCTGAATAGACCTTACGAAGCTCTCTAGCTCTAGTCGCAATGGCTCCTGAACCTTTATGGTGGGCATGAACTTTCCTTCTACGTTGGCCAAGCTCACCTCTTGTGTAAGGTAATTGGCTGTGGCGGTTGCATCTGACCCGGTAACCACAAGAACTCTCTCCTTATAAGGTGTGAGCCAGTTGGATTCAACGAAGGCTGTCGCCTTAGGAAAACGCAGCAAAATGTTAGCGTAATCCTCCTGCAGCATACGGGTGTTGGATACACCGCTCACCGCATATACGCTTACGACATCTGAGCCAAGAAGGTATCTCGCCAAGTCCAAGTCGTGAATAGATAGATCCTTTATGACACCCACGTCACCGATGCGTATTGGCCAGCTACTCACACGCCGTGAATAAAAAAGTATGACATCTCCCAGTCTACCCTCTTTTATCATCTTTTTAATGAGGCTAACAGCTGGGTTAAAGCGTTCTATGAACCCCACTGAAACATGGACACGTTTCTGTTTAATCTTCTCATAGAGACTCAAACCTTCACTAAGCGTTGCTGTAAAGGGTTTCTCAACCAGAACCCCCACGCCTCTATCTATAAGCTTAGAAGCCACTTCGCCATGTAGCACACTTGGTGTACACACACTCGCCGCGTCGACCTTCTCTTTCTCCAGTAACTCTTCAACACTTGAATAACTTCCACATCCATACTTTGAGGCAACCAACTCGCGCGTGGACCTATCAGGGTCAACAACCGCGACTAGCTCCACACCCTCAATCTCAGTGTACACCCTTGCGTGATTCCTACCCCAGAAGCCCACACCAACCACAGCAAGCCTAAGTTTATCCATAACTAATGATGAAGCAATGGATATTTAAGCGTGTGAGGGCCTGTGTGGCAGATAAGATTTGAGGATTTTTATGTTAGCATGCAGTATAAGACGAAATTGATTTGGAGACAGACACTCTACGTAGCATTAGGGTTTATAATAGCTGTCGCAGCCTTCCTAAGTGTAGCTACGATACTGCACACACAGGTTCCACTCGCAGCAGTTACAAGTGGAAGCATGACGCCCACAATTAAACAGGGAGACTTGCTGGTTATAGAGGGCGTCAACGTGTATAGACTCCATGTCGGCAACATAATCGTTTATAAAACTACAGACCCATATCTTTCAGACGAGCTAATAGTTCATAGAATCATACAGATAAACACATCAAACGGTAAAATAGTAGGGTACGTAACCAAAGGAGACAACAATCCCTACCCAGACACAGTGTATGGCTTCGAACCGCCCACTGGTATACCGCCTCAAAACGTGGTTGGTAAAGTCGTACTCGTCGTCCCCTTATTGGGCTTCCTTGTACTATTCCTCAAGCAGCCCACGGGATTCTTACTCATGATTATAATACTAGGCGCCATCGTTTTCTGGGGGTTCACCGATGGCAGACCAAGAAAAACCCTCTCACGAGGGTTAAAAACATTATAATAGCAAAAAACTCAAACCAACCACTATTCCCTAAACGCCACAGCCTATTATTATACATTAATTGCTGTCCAAACGAACACTCCTTGTAGTTGTGATCAACGCGTAAAAAGACCTTACCCAAACGCTACCCGTTTTAAAACGAAACCTTGACAATATGCTGTACCACTTAGCCGCCAAGCGTAGAAGAACGCTTAACCAACACTATGTGTACTAAGTGATGATGGATAAAAAGCTCCAGCGCTTGAATTTTACACCCATTATCATATTATCCGGAAACCACCTATACCAACCCACAAAGCTTTTATGGGTGTTTTATATGCTTTGCATGTGGTGTAAATTTTGCCAAAACCCTCGGTAAAAATCGAAAACGTTGTTGCCTCCGTAACGCTGGGCCAACCAATCAATCTCTCAAAAACAGCCGAACTCATATCTACTGTTGAATACGAGCCAGAACAGTTTCCAGGGCTCGTGTATAGGCTCTCCAAACCAAAAACAGCCACACTCATATTCAGTAGCGGAAAAATGGTGTGCACAGGCGCAAAGAGTGAGGAGGATGTAAAGAAGACTGTCAAACAGATAGTCTCAGCCCTCGAAAACAAGGGTATAATCAAGGACGCTAAGCCAGACTATAAGATACAGAACGTTGTGGCTTCAGCCAACCTCTACGCCGAGATAAACCTTGAAAGCCTAGCATTACTATTGGACAACGTCCTATACGAGCCAGAACAGTTCCCAGGGCTCATCTACCGTATGAGTGACCCAAAAGTTGTTCTACTCATATTCAGCAGCGGAAAAATGGTGTGCACAGGCGCGAAACGCGAAGAAGAAGTTAGACAAGCAGTGGAGAAAATCTACGCCAAACTCGCCGACCTAGACGTCATGAAAACCAGCTAGTCAACCAAGAGCATCTTTAGAGGTATCCTATACTCCTCTCCCTTCGGGGTTCTTCTAACAACTGTGAGTGGGAGAAGTTTACGTCTAAGCTCCTCTTCAGCTATCTGTAGAACATCCTTCCCCTTTAACTCATCGCTAGAAATAAGGGGTGGTGCGCCCATTGAGAGTTGTAGGGCTCTTCCACCCACTATCCTTGCTTTCTCAAAGCGGGTGATCCAAGCTGGACCCACGGGCACACCTTCAAGCGCGCCGCCTTCAGAACTCACCCATTCCGCCCTCGGAACCTGGACCCTGACCACCCTCGCCCTTACCGCCCTTATCAGCCTTTGGAGGCGTGGCAGCTATCACGTCGTCGATCTTCAGTATCATAAGCGCTGCCTCAGTGGCAGACTTGAGTACCTGCGTCTTGACTCTGAGCGGCTCCACAACTCCTAAGTTATACATGTCGGCGATCTTACCCTTAACAGCGTCTACACCATAAGCATGGCTACCCGCTTCGTGTTTTGCTTTAAGTTCAGCTAAGGCGTCAACTGGGTCTAGGCCAGCGGTTTCAGCGAGTATGGAGGGCACCACGAGTAGCGCTTCGGCGAACTGCTGCACAGCGAGTTGCTCTTTGCCGCCCACAGTGTTTGAGTATTCTTTGAGCTTCACGCTGAGATAGGTCTCGGGCGCACCGCCTCCTGGCAGTATCTTGGGGTCTAGAACAACATTGCGGATCACGTTGAGACTGTCGTTGAGACTCCTCTCTACCTCATCGAGAACCATTTCACTTGAGCCGCGAGCCAAGATGGTAACTGATCTGGGGTTCTTGCAGCCCTCGACGAAGAGCATCTTCTCGTTGGCAACACGCCTCTCCTCCACCAACTCAGCGTACCCCAAGTCCTCGGCTGTTAGGTCCTCGATGGTGGTCACAATCCT
>CADDZQ010000023.1 GCA_902812505.1 archaeon | reverse complement strand
CTCCATCATCTGTCACGTTGACCACCTCGAAAACCGCTCCAATCCTTCTTGCAACCTGCTGCCAAGGCACAAAGTTGCTGTGGTGCTCCAACTCGGTCACAACCACCCTGTCTCCACGTCTTAACAGATGATGGCCTAGAGAGTAGGCTAAGAGGTTGAGTGCCTCCGTGGTATTCTTTGTAAATATCAGTGTATCGCTTCTGGGAGCGTGAATAAACCTAGCCAGCTTCGCCCTAGCCTCCTCATATGCTTGAGTAGCCTCCTCCCCCAAGGTGTGAGGCGACCTGTGAACGTTCGAGTTAATATAAGAATAGTAGTTCGATATAGCCTCAATCACCTGTCTTGGCTTCTGTGTTGTGGCTGCATTATCGAGGTAGACGAGCCGTCTACCATGAATCAACCTTGAAAGTATTGGGAAATCAGACCTTATCCGCTCCAATTCCAGTAGATCTTCCATAACCAAAAAATACTCTTAACATATATGTGTGTTTCGAAGCGCAGGTTCCTGATTAAAACATACAACTAAGAATGGTTTAGATATGAACCTAATCCACGCTTTACTGCACGCTCTTTTAAAGACTCGCCACCATGGGCACATATACTATTGTAAACCTCTTTTAGTTGTTTTGGGCATGGTTGCTTACATTGTTGGCGGCGGTGGCGGTGTTGACTGAGTTATCGGAGTGGTTGAAAATGTGGGTCTCTGAATTCCCCTATCAAAGAGGTAGACGAGTGTTATCAGCGTAGCGTAGGGTATGGTGAAGATGTTTAGTATTGGTATCTCGGAGAGTATTGACGCCACGATGAGAACAACCAGTGTTAGTGGGTCGGAGTCGGCCATTGATCGCACCCACTCGACCGCGCGGCTTAAGACTGTGGGGGCTGAATAGTTCTGCGTAAACATTAGTGCCTCAGCCACCACTATGTATGCGAAGAATAGTGATTCGAGAAGCCACCCGATGAATGGTATGAGGCCTAGAAGCGTGTTCACCACACCTAGGACCACCGCCATTATAATCACATCTGAAAGCCTAGACCCCACCTCCCCCCACGCCTGGCTCAGGCTGTAACCCTGGGATGAGGCCGCGTTCCTAGCCTCAACCACCACAATCGAAAGGAATATGCCTGTGAGTAACCAGAACACTGGGCCGAAAACAAACACCAATGCGCCACCGAAGAAAAGCGGTGAATAAACCACTGACCCAGGTGTTATGCCCCCGTGTAACAGTGTGATAAGCGCTATTGCGAGCACTATGGCGCCGACTATTAAATCCGCGATAAATAGGATTAGTATGGGTAGGATTAAGCCTAGGTTCTTAGTAAAGATGTTCAGAGCCCTCTCCGCCCTGCTCTGCTGGTAGGCTTGGGGTGGGGGCTGATACTGTGTTGGCTGAGCTGGTTGCTGCTGGCTTGGAGCCTGGCCTTGGGGTTGACCACCCAATGAGCCACCCTGCTGTGACGTGAGTGTTAGCGGGTTCCCACACGCCGAGCAGAATCTGGCGTCATCGGTGTTGGCCGTCCCACATTTTGTGCAGTACTTTGTCAAATCTCATCGAGCACAGGTTACTAGCCTACCCAAATAAGCGTTTCCCATAATTCGTATCAAACGTGTGCTGTTTTACTTCGAATACCAACTCGACTTCATTCAAGACTCAAGCAACCAGTAAATCTAGGCGGCTAGTGGTGGGTGGATTGTGTTCTTCAAGCCCTATCGAGGTATCCTTGATTGACTTTAATAGTTTGTGTCGCGTTAATAGTTATGGCTATGGGTATTGATGTTCCACGTGTTTCAGAAGAGTCGAACGTGGTATTAGACCCGTCCGCGACGGCTCTAGTGGTCGTGGACATGCAGAATGATTTTGTGAAAGAGGGAGGTAGGCTCAGAGTGAACACAGCGCAGGCAACAATTCCACCCATACGATCCCTACTGGATAAGTTTAGGAGCGCTGGAGCCACAGTTGTCTACACTCAGGATTGGCATATGAAGGATGACCCGGAATTCGCAATTTGGGGTGAACACGCCCTAGCGGGCAGCTGGGGTGCCGAAATCGTAGACGAGCTCAAGCCAGCCGAGAGGGATTTTGTGATAAGAAAGTATAGATACGACGCATTCTACGGCACGCCTCTCGACTATATACTACGTGTAAAGCGCATAACCAACTTGGTGGTGACTGGGACCGTCGCCAATATCTGCGTTCTCCACACAGCGGGAAGCGCCGCGTTAAGGTGGTATAGGGTGGTGGTTCCAAAGGACTGCGTGTCGGCGATCACCGAGTTCGACTACTACTCGACCCTGCGTCAAGTGGACTTCCTCTATAAGGGTACCATCACGACATCTAAGGGAATACATCTTGGGGTGTAAGCCGATCATCCAGTGTTATGGTCACCGCTGGAAGAGCGCTCCCCTACGCCCCGACTTCCCCCACTAGCTTGGCGACTAGGAATTCGGCTGCTGCGCGCATGGCTTTTAGGTCGTTGGTGTGCTTGGTGAAACCGTGGCCCTCATCCTCGAACACAATGTATTCGACGCTTTTACCCAAGCTTCTCAGTTTTTCAACCATCTGGTCGGACTCGGCTTTAACAACCCTTGGGTCGTTTGCACCCTGAATTATGAGTAGGTCCGCTCTGATTTTATCCACATAGTTTATGGGTGAGCGCTCCCTGAGTAGTTCCACGTCTCTTTCGGGGTCACCCACCCATTCACCCATGAACCTACGCCAATGTGGTGGAACGCTTTTCACAAATGTGAGTAGATTGCTTGGGCCAACTATGTCAACAGCCGCCCTCCAGTAGTCAGCTAGCCTCGTCACACAGCTCAGGGTGGCGAAGCCGCCGAAACTACCACCGAAGACTCCAAGCCTTTCTGGATCCACCCATGGCTGGTTTAACAGGTATTTGGCCGCCCACTCAAAGTCTCTTAGCTCACCTCCACCCCAATCACGGTAGATGAGTCTTTCATAGCTTTTACCGTAACCAGTGCTTCCGCGGAAATTGGGGGCGAAGACACCCACCCCGTGGTTAACGAGGTACTGGTAGAGTCCCCCGTACGCATATAGTGGTCGCTCCTGGCTTGTGGGTCCACCGTGGATTGATAACACCACGGGGTACCTCTGCCGGCCTTGAATGGGTAGTGGTTTGTAGAGGTATGAGGGCACCTCGCGTCCATCGAAGCTCCTATACCTCACGTTTACTGGCTCAACCAGCCTATCAGTGGGTATTCTCCCGAGGCTGCTATAGGTCAACCTATGCACAGTGTTTGTCGCCAACTCACACACGTACACTTCAGAAGGGTGGTTCGCGCTGTTTACCAGGGCAGCAACCATATCTCCACGCCGTGAGACACTCAGAGAGTAGATAAAGCCCTTCGGGAAGCCGAGCTCGCGCTGGGTGTTGTTCTGGGTGTCAGCCGCGTATACCCTGCTGTATCCATCCTCATTCTGGCTCCAAACAAGCCATCTACCGTCACCGCTCAAAACAACCTCCTGTACATCCCATCTCGGGGTGATCACAGCCTCCATGTTGCCCGTATTGAGTGAGTAGAAGTATACGTTCACGAATTCACCCCCACTGTCACCCAGCACATAGAAACCCGAGCCATCCCTCCTCCATGAAGCGGGGCTGAACCTCACCTTATCCATGGGCGGTGTAACCCGCTCCTCCTTACCGCTTAGCGGGTCAACCAACCCTATAGCCATAGTCTGGAGGTCTACAACTTCAGTGTAGCTGAGAAGCCGATTGTCCGGACTCCAGTAACCCCCTATAAACCATCCATCCCTCTGAATCACTGGGATATGTTCTTCACTCTTGGAGTCGTAAAGCTGTAGGCTCATGCTTGAAGGGTTCCTCTCATTCGTTGAGTACGCCAGATACCTCCCATCCCAGCTGAATCCCCCCATAGATGGCTCATAGCGGGCCTTTGGGTTACCACTCACACGTCTAGGCCAGCCGTGTGGGATATCCATGATGTAAAGCTGGAAATTTTCATCTCCATGCATATCCGCGAAGAAGGCAACAGACTCAGCCCCGCTTGGGCTAACATGGAAGGCTCGCACACTCTCATCAGTGAAAGCTGTAAGCTGCTCCTCACTATACGTCTCACCATTCGGAGAAACCATTGTTCTCTTCCTCCATAGATTAAACTGTCCGCTCGCATCACTCACATATCCAACCCAGTCCCCCTCCGAGAGGAATGAAACCGAAGATATTCGTCTAGACGCTGCGAACCTCTCGAAAGGATAGTCGTCACGAGTCAAACCCAAATTGATCACGGAGAAGTACACACCCAACCTAATAGGCTTTCTGTTACACCCACGAGGTCTCCCATGAACAGGCAAACGACAATAGATAAGCAATGGCTAATAATCTTTAGAACGCTTATACCAACCCGGAATCAGTCGACTCTGATCGGATACCTCAAAAGGTTGCCGACGGGTTATGGCGCTCTATGAGTTGAGTTCAAGGATCTCTCTATATCTGAAGCAGCTTATTATGTGGTCGTTCACCATGCCGGTGGCCTGCATGTGTGCGTAGCATATTGTGGGTCCAACGAATCGAAAACCCCTTGAGACAAGGTCCATGCTTAGCCTGCGAGATACTGGGGATGTGGATGGAATCTCTTTGACCGACTTCCATTTGTTGACTATGGGCTTGTAGCCCACAAAGCTCCAGATATACCTGTCAAAGCTACCAAACTCCCTCTGAACCCTCAGAAAGGCTTTCGCATTATTCACCGCGGATTCAACTTTCAGTCTGTTTCTGATTAAACCCGGATCAGATAGAATATCCCTGATTTTACTGGAATCATACCCCGAAACAGCCTCCGGGTCAAAACCGTCGAACGCCTCTCTAAAGTTGTCCCTTTTCCTTAGCACGGTGTACCAGCTGAGCCCAGCTTGAAACCCCTCTAGGATAAGGTATTCGAATATCTTTGTATCATCATGAACAGGAACCCCCCACTCCCTATCATGGTAGTCTCTGTACAGTGGATCCTCAAGGGAGTCCCAATCACACCTTATGAGCCCTTTCATACGGCACACCGCCCTCTAAGAGGGGGGTGCATATAAAGCTTCAGTGGATTCCGCTCGATATCGGTTCAGATAGCGTTTCCCACCATGTAATCCTTTATAGATCCTTTAAAACTCCGCGTTTTACTGTAGATCAAAAAACATTCTTGGCATCCATTGTTGGTGAACACAGATTTTATCCATATGTAAGGGCGGGATGGTTCACAGGAGTAGGCTGAGGTCGCCGAAGACTCCCCCTCTATACCCTAATCTTCTTGCCTCGCGGTATAGTTTTTCAAGTAGCTTAGGGGGTTGGAAGGCTTTGAGTAGTTCGTAGTGGGATGACTCCTGGTCGTGGAAGCCCGTGATTAGTCCGTCAACATTCTTAAGCCTATGGTTCTCATTGAGTATGAGGCTTGTGTATCCTTCAACTCCCTTCTGTGTGTGGGTGCCTGCGTCAACAGATTCCAACGCTCTTACACAGGTCGTGCCCACGGCTATGACTCTTCGTCCCTTTTTGCGGGCCTTCTCTACGAGGTCTATCGTGCTGTATGGCACCAGATAGTATTCGGGTAGCGGCTTTTCTCCTCCAAACTGTGTAGCTGTGTGGAGTGTGATGTAGCCAAAGACTATTCCCCTAAGCATAAGTCGCCGAACAACCTCTAATGTGAAGGGCCTCGCGGCGCTAGGGAACTCCGCCGAACCCGGGATAGAACTGAAGGCCGACCGATAATATTCGAGTGGGTAGGCCCGTTCAGTATCATACACCACGTGGCCCATCCCAAACAGGTGGCGCATAAACTCCCGCTTACATTCATAGCCAACCCTGAGTCCCTCCTCGAGTAAATGTAGGCCATATCTTCTCAGGGCTTCCTCGGGTGGACTCATCGTAGCCGATATCCGACACCAAGTATCATGAAAATCATAGTAGCGTACACTCACGCCTCCGTATTCCACCTCCACTGGTAACGTTGCGCTAAGGTTAAACACGAGCAAGTCGCCTGGAAACAGGTGTGTATAAATGGATTCGAACTCATAGTCGTACAGCACTCCGTTAAGCCTGTTCGACATCATGATTCTAACCGAGCTTCTACTTCCCCAAACCAACTCTGGAGGTGTATCGGCTACTTGTAAGTCACTCACTGTTTATCCCGTCTCCGAATTCATGGACACTAAGCCTCCTACCGCTGAGACCCATTCCAGCCTCCGATAGAAGGTAAAGGATGGGTTTGGCGCTGTGCTCGGGTTTTAAAAGCTCGTCTGGGTCGTCCTCTGGAAGGGCGCGTCCGTGTAGCTCGGTGTCCATGTCGCCGGGGTCGTAGAGGTGAACCCTTATACCAAACCCTCTTAGCTCCGCGGCTAGGATATAACTCATACATTCAAGCGCAGCCTTCGAGGCGGCGTAGGCGCCCCACCCAGCTTCTGGTTTAACAGCTATATCGCTTGTCACGTTGACTATAACCCCACGACTCCTCGCAACCATCGATGGGAGGAGCACTGAGATCAGTTTGAAGGCGCCCAAGTAATTCACCCTCAAAGCCTCATCCAACTCGATGTAACTCGAATCCATTAGGAATTTTAGATGCCTAACCCCGAGGGTTGATGCATTATTCACTAGGCCGTCAACCCAAGACCACTTATCTAGGATGGTGGAGCCGAATACCTCAATTGACCTTTGATCTTCTAGGTTTACCTCAGAGTATATCACTTGTTCACCGTAGTGGGAATATAGTCTTTTTAGGTCATCAGTGCTTCTTGAACAAACCGCGACAAGCGCACCCTCCGATAGTAGTGCGCGGGCTACGGCTAACCCTAAGCCTCTGCTTGCGCCTGTTACCACGAACCTTCTATCCTTTAGGTTAAACATGATATTTTATAAACCTAATAGTTTAATAAATATATTTGTTTATAAAGTTTATAAAGTTAGGCTATGTCTTTGGTTTTAACAGGAACCTGCAAACACTGCATTCATCGACCTGCCTATGAGTGTTCTCGACGTCGACCCCCAAAACCCTAGAAAACAGCTTTGCCTCCAGATGGCACGCTTCGCCGAACACGGAGGCAACCTTGAAGATTGGGCAACTATACTCTAATAGCTCAAACCCCCTACCAGACCTCCTAAGCTCAGCCATATACCCCTCTCTACTCCTTAGCTCCGAGAGTAGCCTCACCTTTTCATCTAGGGTTTTACCGGCGAAAAGCTCGGCGTACTCCTCTGCCAACTTGGCGTAGCGCTCCCTAAGAAACTCGCTCACAAGCCCACCCGCACCCCTGCTTTTAAGGAACTCTAAGAGGCTTCCGAGCACCAATGAATCCGCCGAACCAAAATACTGCTTACCCCTATCTGTGAGGTAGAAGGAGTGTATGGGTCTACCAACACTCTTCTTAACTATTCTCCTACCGACTAGCCCCGAGCCCTCAAGTTTGAGAAGGTGTTTATATGCTCCCATCTTACTCATACCCAGAACCTCAGCAACCTCCTGCATGGTTATACTACCGCGACGCTTGAGTTCGAGTATCAATCTCCCCTCAATATTAGAGCCATCCATCCCATAAAAATATACTCATAGGTTTATAAAATATACTTATACCACCACTATAACCCAAATCACCACGGTGGACTCCGAAACACGATAATTCGTTTAAATTTTGATTCACTAAGATGTTCTACACACACTCAGATGGTCTTTAGTAGGTAACGTTAATGCGACCACACCGGTGGGCGACTGTCTTCTATAGCCATATTTAGGCGAGTCGGTTACGCGTGGGCTATTTGGGGTGTGTCTATAGCCCTCCCGCCCTACCAGTCCTTTAAGATATCATCCACCCAGTAATGATTCCGCTATTCACCGTGCGTGGTTTGCTTGAGCCATTTTATTACCTCTTGGGCTGCGTTGTAACCTGGGGCTCCAGTTACTCCCCCACCGGGGTGTGTTCCTGAACCACACATAAACAGCCCTTTAATGGTTGTGTGGTAACGTGAGAGCTCGGGTAGGGGTCTGAAAACGTATAGCTGGTCTGGTGTCATATCGAGGTGGAAGATGTTTCCCCCGCTGATACCGAACCTCCTCTCGATGTCGAGGGGTGTGAGGACTTCATACTTGATGGGTTTAAAGTTGGGGGCGTACTCCCCCACCTTATCGACCACCACTCTTCCCACCTCAGGCTTTAAGTCGTCGAGTTTATCCGAATACACCAGATATTGGCCGAACACTGAGAATGAGTAGTAACCCCTGGGGGCTACTGTGGGGTCGACCGAGGATTGAATATTAACCGATAGCCATGGATCCTTCGAGAAGCCCGTACTGAGTGCGTCCCTGTAGGCTCTCTCCACGTAGTCCATGCTTGGCATAATGTATTCGGATGCGATGTGCTCTGAGCCGAGTTTTACGCCCATCCCATAGTCCGGTAGCTCTGATAGGTAGCCTACGACTTTAAAGCTCACACCTGTAGTCTTAAGCGAACTAACACGTCTGAGTAGCTCTTGGTTGATGTCGGTATTCCTCAGTAGGCGTAGAAAGGTGGTCTTTGGGTCCGCGTTGGATATCACACACTTGGCCTCAATCGTCCTCCCATCCCAAAGCCTCACACCCACCACACTCTCACCACGCACGAGTACCTCATCTACAGGTGAAGATGTGTAGATTTCCACGCCTAGGCTCGTAGCGCACCTAGCAAGCGCCGCCGTAACACCACCCATTCCCCCTTCAACATACCCCCATGCACCCTTAACTCCGTTCACCGAGCCAACCACGTGGTGTGCGAGCACGTAGGCTGTGCCGGGTGTTGAGGGCCCGGCGAATGTGCCAACCACGCCGTCACCCACCATGGCCACCCTGACCTCCTCAGCCTCGAAGTACTCCTCTACGAAGCGTTTAGCATCGGTTAGGAAAACCCGCGCAAAATCCAAAGCGAACTCCTCATCGAACTCTAATGAGTCAGCGAGCTTCAACAACTCTCTAACATCACTTACACGGGGTGGAGGCGTAAGCATAAGTGGGTCTACAATCTCGGAGAACTTATCCCAGAATCCAACCCACCTGGCATAGGCATCCGCGTCCTTCTTTGAAAACCTCTCAATCTCCTTCTGGGTTCTCCGTGTATCCACCCACACCCGCAGTTGTTTACCGTTTCCAAACGGTACAAACACGCCGGGGTCCTTAGTGTACACCTTTAAACCGAAATCCCTGAGACGTAGATCCTCGATGATCCTTTCACGCAGTAGGCTCAACACGTATGCGCCGGTTGAGACTCTGACACCCGGCCAGAGCTCCTCTGTGACACACGCACCCCCAAGAATAGACCTCCTCTCGAGCACGCACACCTTGAGCCCAGCCTTCGCTAGATAACACGCCGCCACAAGCCCATTATGACCCCCACCCACAACTATCGCATCATACACACCTAGACCAACACAACACGTGAGATAAGCTTTATCGAGTATAGCCTAATTATTCATGTTTATGTACAGATAACAACTCACCATGCTTTGCTATCATACGTGTAGGGCCACTATTTTGGATGCTATCTAAAAAATTACCTTAGAAAGGGTTATTTTGGCTGATTCATTATCATGATGTGTTTGCTTACGTGTTTTGGCATCAAAGGGACGACGCATACTCGGCTCGGCTATACGAGGAGGGATTAGCCTCTTTTCACACTCGGCTTTCAGCTCTGGGCGTTAAGGGCTTCTTGGGCTCGTTCACGTTTAAGGTCAGCGGTGTACCCTGGATTACTGGGGAGGGCTATGAGGACTGGTATCTAGTGGCTGGTCTGGGCGTCTTAGAGGAGATAAACTCACTCATCAGTGACCCCATCATAAGAGGGGTCCACGACCGTGTGGCGCAAATGTCGGTTAACGGTAAAGGCACGATACTGGCTCATATAAAGGGTGACCCAACGCTTATAAATGCCTCAAACACATGCTGGCTCTCAAAACCTAGAGGTACAAGCTATGATGACTTCTATGGAGACATTGATTCCGTGATCAGTGGTTTAGCTGCCAGTGTGTGGAGAAGGCAACTCGCCCTAGGACCCAACCCCGAGTTCCTCGTGATTAGCCACACCCAGCCACAGTTACCCAAAGCGTATCAACCACAACCAGTAAACAGGCGTGTGCTAATCGCCCCCACTAAGAGATAAAGTCTAGGTTAACCAAGCATAAGCCGGCTCGAGAAGGCTCCTAACACTTGGCTCCAAAGTGTACACATGGATGCAGTACTGTGGTGAACCATTATCCAGGCTCTGAGTTCAGAGTTTTGTGTTGGAAGCTCGAGTGTACCTTCAAAATGGTAACTATGACGAGTGGATGGGTGCCTTGTCCACATAATAGTTCTAATCGGACGAGTTCGTGGTGGTAAGGGTTATTTTTAACTGTGTGTTATAGCTGGCATGCTTGTGTGTGAACTCACCACATATAGGAGTCTTCCAAGCGCTGAAAAGAGGGAGGAGCACATCTCATATCTTAGGTCTGTGGGTGCTAGGGGTAAGCTTGCACTGTCGGGTCGATTCGCGGACGCCAAGGGCGCGTTGATTATCTGGCGTGTGAACTCCCTCACGGAGGCAGAGGAGCTTGCGAGGGGTGACCCCTATTATCAAGCGGGGCTAATAGACTACCAGCTACGCGAGTGGAGTCTGAGCCTCAAATTCCCTGAGAACCTGGAGTGAATCCCTCAAACGTTGGTCACCACTTTGTGGAACCCCTGTTGCCCAGCTGGTTTTGTCTATGGGCGAAACAGCACCCAAGTTTCTATGGTCCTCCATATCTCATTGCGTGTGGCTGGTCAAACCCCTTTTGTGGGTGTTTTACAAGCCCCCACTGCCTCTTTGTATGGAGGCTAAGCTACACCCTGCTGTTTTAGCTGTGCTTTGAAACCCGACTCCGCGATTACGGATGCGAGGACCTCGACGAAGTCGTCTGAGTCGTTGAATGACTCTATCCTTTCAAGTGTTAAGCCTAGCTCGGAGGCCTTCTGTGTGAGTTCTATGTCGATGTCGTAGAGTATTTCTAGGTGGTCGCTCACAAAGCCTATGGGTGCCACCAGCACGTTCCTCCAATCTTGAGCTCTGAGCTGCTCGAGTTTTTCCTCAACGCTTGGGCCAAGCCAGGGTTCACCGTGGCTGCTTGCGCTTTGATATGCGAACCCATACTCACCCGCCTTAAGGTTTAGCTTGGAGGCTAGCGCCTCAACGGTCTGGTGGAGCTGTGCTGGGTATGGGTCACCCCACTCAGTGATCTTTTCGGGGAGGCTATGGGCTGTGAATAGGTAGAAAACTTTTCTGGATGCGTTAAACTTGGTCTCCCGTGTTTGTTCGATTCTGCGTGCCAGCCTGTCTATGTATGTTGGGTTCAGGTGCCAGCTATCCACCAATGTTAGGTGAACTCTTCCGCCATGTGTTTTGTTGGCTTCCACCAATGCCTCGTGGTATCCGCGTACACTCATTGTTGAGTAGTGTGGGGCGAGAACTATGCCAAGAAGGTTCTCCACTCCGTCGTTAATCACTGCTTCGAATACCTCTAGGATGAAAGGCTTGGAGTGCTTCATCCCGTAGTAAACCCTGAGCTGGTAACCCTGCTCGTTTAGGTGAGTCTCAAGCTTCTGGCTTAGCGACCTCACAATCCTGAGTAGTGGGGAGTACCCGCCTATAGCCCGATAACGCCTTGCTAGGTCCTCTACTTCCTCCCTTGTGGGCTCACCGCCGCCAGTCATCCTAGAATAGTGCGCCCTTATATGCCTCAGATACGCGGGTATCTCATCAACACTCTCCGCGCCACCGTAAGCCATCAGTATTACAGCGTTCTTATAAGACATCACACTTATTTCGCCACACATGTTTTTTTGAGTTTCGAAAAACGTCCTGGATTCGTCACTTGAATCCACCTCTTAATGGTGGGTTAATGCGTCCTAGCACCACCCTCTTATCGGCGCCCGTCACGCTGGGGATGTTCCCAGCGTAGCCGGAGCGTGTGAGGTATGCTAACACGGCGAACGCGTAGCACTCCCAGTAATCCCTTGGGACACCGTAATCCTCGTGTGTGCTAACCTTCACTCCCAGCCTGTTGGCTTTAAGCCTACCCATAATGTACGGGTTCCTAGTGCCCCCACCACCCGCGATTATCTCATCGAGGCCGAAGCGGGATGCGACTTGACCCAAGTGGTACTCTATCATGAACACCGTGTACTCCGAGAGTGTGGCAACCACGTCCTCAGGGGCCAAACCCAGCCGTTTAGCGTTGCTCCATATTTTGAGCAGAAACTCCCCGCCGTACCTTTCCCTACCCGTGCTCTTAGGGTACCCCCTCAATCTGTAGTCATCCACCTCCAAGATATAGTCGAGCAACTCAGCTGACACCCTACCCCTCCTAGCTATCTTGGCGTCGACATCATACCTTAGACGGCTATCCACAAAGAGGTTAACAGCCCGATCGACAAGCATAACCCCTGGACCAGTGTCGAACGCGACCACATCCTCGAGGCCGCGGCCGCGTGGCAGGTATGTTATGTTTGCTATTCCCCCAATGTTGAGCACCACTCTAGAATGCTCCTTGTCTCTGTACTTTAGATAGTCAACCAATGGTACTAGGGGTGCACCCTCCCCACCCGCTGCTATATCAGCGCTTCTAAAATCCGAGACAACCGGGCAGCCTAACTCCACATATATATGGGATGGGTCACCCAGCTGAAGCGTCACCACCCTACCCTCATGGTAAACAGTCTGACCGTGAAATCCCACAAGTTCGGGTGTACCCCACCCCTCCCCCTTCAAACTCTTCAGACACTCCTTGGCGAAAACACCCAGGTCCCGATGAGCATATGCGATATCCCTCGCACTAACACTCCCACCCTCAGCTATACTGAGCAGGCGCCCCCTTAAATCCTCTGGGTAAGCAAAAGTTCTCCCATTTATGAATCTAGCTTTAAAAGGCTCAACACTCTCAACATCAACATACGCCACACTCAAGCCGTCAAGCGATGTACCAGACATTAAACCAGCGACCCTCACAGCCCACCACCAAAACCAAATCAAAGTGTAACCGCAATTAAGCGTTAAGCCCACAAACCATAGTTAAAGCCCGAAACATCCACAACATAAACCTGCGACGAATACGGTTATGGGATGAACTAGGGAAGCTGGGAGAACTAAGCCACACCACAATACAGATAGAACCATACCACCCTGTGGAATTCAGGATAGCACGGAATACCCGTCAACCGATAGTCTCCAGATAACACTTTTACAAGCTTGGATACCAAGCTCACTATCCCCTAATCTCAACACTATCCACCTATTACCCCCTAAACCCAAGACACACTCCACTAGTCACCCTGAAAGCGCTCACCAACTAGCCGTAGCCATACAGTGAATTTAAGTACATGTGCTCGGGCACGATTAACCCCCAGAACAGTGGTAAACCCACCACGCTTAGCTAATATTCAGTTGATTCAATGTGCCAACACACCACAGTTCATATCCATGAGTATAAAGTATCTTAACAAAGAAACATAGAGAGGAGTATACGCCGACTCCCTAGAGGGAGTTTTAAGGAGTCCAGCTAACCCTCCGGGAGTAAAGGTCACATTAAGGCTCAACAACTAGTAGCCCCACGTTTGGAAAGGGGGGATATCACAAAGGACACATGTGAGTCTACCCTCGGTTTTTTGGTGATCGCCTGCATAACCTATCCTCCGCACCGATATATATAGAACCAGGGATAATATTAGATAGGTGTTATGTCTCATAAAACGCTGATCATTACATCATGCATTTTTGTTGTAATCATACTCGTAGGTGTGATTATATCCTTCACACTACTTCTTCACCCTAACACGCCTAATAGGGGTGGTGTTGCTTCTACGAGCACCCAGACGACCCAGTCGCTTGTGTCGGTGGTCCCGCAGCGGGTGGTTCTCGGAGTCCTGCCAAACCCCCACAACAGTTCAACCCAAATGCTCCCAGCGGACACACTCGTATGGGAAACATACACCTTGAGTAATACCACGATTCTAGTGGGTGCCGAAATCGCCATCGTCATTCTACCACAGAACTATAACTCTAACATAACCCTCGCAGTCTACGTGAACGGAACCCTCTTAAAACAAGAAACCTACAAGATCCCACCCCCCATAGGTAACGATAACTCCTCGAGTTTTGTCCATGGCGGCACAGGTACCAATAGAAAGGACTGTTTCGTCAGGCTCTATTGTGGCGCTTGCAGTATTCTCTCAAACACCAATAACTGTGTACGTATCAAACTCTGGTTCAACCTTCGCCAAGCAAATTAACAAGCTGCTACCGTATCAACTACCAGCGAGCGCGTCGGTTCTACCCTACTTGGTGGAAATGTATGCCTATACTAACGCGTAAACCGAGACACCTTACTGAATGCACCTTTATTCCCCTCTTGGCATGTCTACTCTTGCTTTCGGTTACATCACTTGTCCATGCTTATTCAGGAAATAGTGAGCTACCCCGCCATAAATGGCGGAGCTTCCTGCATCACCGCCACGCCTTGCCTCCTCAACCCTAGGGAGGGTAGGGGAGGTATTGGGCGAAGCTCAAAGACAGGCACACTAGGAGGGTGGCACCCACCCTGCTCTCTTTAAAAGAACAAGGGAAGCGTTCAGGTCACGGTCCAAGGTGAAACCACAGTGGGGGCAGTGGAACACGCGGTCTTCCAGTGTTAAACCCCGGTTGATTTCCCCGCACTTGAAACACTCACGTGAAGTGTTGTGTGCTGGGACAGGTAAAACCTGTTTTCCTCTTTTTAAAAACTCCCACTCAAGTATTCACCTCAGCTCTGAGAACGAGGAGTCGTAAAGCCTCATCTTTCTTTTCTTGGTTTCGCTCTTCTGGATCAAATCCTGAACGTTTAAATCCTCTAGCACTAGTAGGTCGTACTCGGCTGCGAGGAGAGCACCGAGCTTGAAGAACAGGTCGCGCCTGAAATCCTTAATATGCTCGTGTTGTTTTGCGAGTTTTGTCTTCATTTTAAGCCAGTTCTTCGAGAGAAACCTCTTCCTAGAGAGTGTCCTCTGAAGCACCCTGATCCTATCAAGAGAGCGCTCAAGCGGTCTCGGGTTCTCGAGGAAGCGACCGTCTGAGAGAGTTGCAAGCCTCAGTATTCCCAAGTCAACACCCACAGCTTTTTTAGGTTCCTCCGATGAACGCTCCTCCTGCGCTTCGGGCTCCTCCACCAAGAAGACTACGTGGATTCGACCAGAGGGGTTGAGTTTAATACACACTTGGCACACTCGCTCCAAGGGAAACTCCCTGTGTATTATCAAAGTGAAGAAGCCGATTTTACTCAGGTATAGACGGGCCTTCTTTTTATCTGTGTTTTCACCCTGCCCCACCACCCTAACATTGGAAAGCCTACAGCCTGACTGAGGGTAAACCAAGGAGAGGTACCTGTGCGGCTTCTTCACCCTAGGCTTATTTGCAAGGCCGTCAAAGAATCTTTGACGGGCTTGGTAGAACCTCTCAGCTACCTGCTGGGTAACCTGGGAGTGTAGCGCTTGAAACTCGGGGTTCCGCTTCCTCAGGTTTAAAGCGAGCTGTCTGAGTTCGTTTTTGCTCATTGAGTGCTTGTTCCCTTCATACTCTTCTTTTTCAGCGTGTAGGAGCGTGTTGTAGAGCTTGCAGGCCACTTTGAGCTGGGTTTCTAACACCCTCACCCGCGGTGGTTTTCGATGCGTAAGCTCTGAACCTGAAGGCTCTTACACGCACGCCAATTATTCTTTCACATACACATTTAACCTTTATGATCCCCGCCCTAAAAGGGCGAGGTTTTGGAAACTTTATAACATCATAGTTACGAATAATCAGAGCTGCGGGTGGGCGGATATGGATCTAGAACTAAACACCACAAGCAATTATGTCGTTTTTGACCATAATGGTGTAGCGGGATATTACGGATGGCAGGTCGAAGTTTTCACTGTTCAGAATAAACCCGCCTATCAGTGGGTGAGCAACGTTAAGAATTACAAGCTCACGGACTTCTTTCTACGATGCCTGTGACCAAATGTCTATCATCAGCTTCTAAAACTAGGAATACTTTTCTACTTGAAAGGTGACACCGAACTGATTTGTTACAACGAAAGTGTACTCGTTTATCCTTTTTACGGTAAAGGTAAGGGGTGGAAAGGGTTTTATGGTTAGCACTACACTCTCTGATCCTGATAAATAGCTCACATTATACTGAAAAGTCCACGTTTGTATCTGGATACTTCCGCTCACATTACGGGAAAAGGTTGCGTTAAGAAAGGCCCACTCGACACCTATGGAATGGTTCACAGTGAGCGAAAACTGCGTTGAAGGAAACGTGAGTTGAGTGGTGGGTTGCACAACTTCGTAATAAGGTTGAACGACCACGCTTGACACACCATTTGAAACAACAAAATCGTTTCCATATTTTTAATCGAGTAAACTTGTGGAAAGAGCGTTGGTAGCGAAAGCATCACAAGCTCTGTTTTGTTTTGTGTGAAGTACACTGCGTAGTAATAAGTCAAAGACACGCTTTGGTAAAACTCCCCGCTTACGTTCTTTCCGTAAATCGAATTGTAAAACCTTCATGTAGGATTTTCAATTCTTAGCGAAGTTTGGTAAGAGTGTGCAAACACCACCGCGCTCGCAATCAAAACGCAAATCAAAAAGATCAGACCACCAAAACTTTTCTTTGTTCGAAAGTTGCTTGCCAAGTCAACCACCATTACACCACATTACATATGTTATATATCCAGACGTGCTTGTTCCAATACCGCAGATATTTATAGGTGGGGAACCGTTAGAATAAGAACTCCAAGAATACCAATATATAGTGGGCGCAACTGCTGGGTTAGTGAATTCCTGTTGTGAGTCGGGAATCTGAGATGAAGAATTCGAACTCCCTTCTGGGATGACACCAAAATTACCTATCGATAAACAACCCGACGAACCATAACCCACATATTCATTAAGCACAAAGCTATTAGTCGCACTGTCATACGCATACAATTGCCACTCCATTGCAGCAGAGTTATACTGAATTCCGAGTTCATAGTTAACATTTTGTGTAATATTAGCAACGGGGGGATTCGAAAGTTCACTTGGGACGTTTGACCACGCCCATTCATAGGAAACTACAGGATTTGTTAAAGCCAAATATTCATTCGGAGAATTTACATTTCCCCAAGCAATAGATATTTGCATAAAGAATGCGTTACCAGCTGAGTTAGTAGTGGTCCATCCACCAGGCCATATAGTAAAACCATAACCTTCTTGAGCAAGAGTTGCGTTAAAGCTCCCACCTCTATATTCATAATAAACATAAAAGCCTGTAAAACAATTGGCTTGATCTGTATCCGTCAAACCCAGTTGCCAATCGTTGAGCTTAGAAGGCGGTTTTAGCTTGACGACCGTTTCGTTGATCGTTAAATACCTGCTCACCGTTAACGAAACGTTATTCTGGTTTGTTACTGTAAATGTTCCCCCTTTTTTAACTACCGAATATACAAACGGCGTAACTAGAGGTGCAAAAAACTTGACCGTTTCTTCGTTTTCTTTTGAAACAAAAATTGTAGAATAACTTAAGTTTTGATATATACCGGATGTGTTATGAGCCCAAATTTTATCGTAGAAAATCCATGAGGGGTTAGTTGCTATAATAGAATGATTGTAAGCTTGTATCGTAGGAAGACGAACTGCAAAAAAAGCGATTGTCAAACACAAACAAAGCAGCACCTTTTTCATAATTTTTATTATATTTTGGATATATATATAACTCAAAAATAGATTTTAGTTAAGTACGACCCAAATTCATGTGAGCCACTGAGCTATTAATTAACATGTTTCTAGCGACGAAAACTTTTCACAAATAACAGCAGGTACCATCGATGATGTCCAGCACAGTCGCCTTAAGTGTAAACTTTTTCAAGTTGAGCGCCGTGGTGAAATCGCCTTGGGGGTTGAAGTCCACGCGGAAGATGCGTCGCCTTTCTCCGAGAGAGCGGACCCCGGATTGGCCGCAGTCAAACTCTTCCCACACCAACCCTTCTTGTTAACAACGGCCACAATCACATACGGGAGAGGAAGTATAAAGACTAAAGCGTTCGTTAACCAGCGGCCCCGTCACCCTGACGTGGTTTCTGGCGAAAGCGGGAAGGTGTCCGGCGACCCGGCTCGGAGCGTGGAGGGGTGGGACACCGATGGTGTCCGGATAATCGTTTCCTGGGCCTGAATACTACGCTCGCCACCCCCTAATCCGGGCACCGTCGTGCGTCAGCGGAGAGCTTAAAAGGGATAGGGGGCTGCCTGTAAAATGGTTGGAAGACCCCCCACCTTTATGAGAGTTTGATGTGGCATCTAATCAAAAAACTCTATGAGTTGGGTGTGCCCATCATCATCGTGGGGTACCCTTACGGCATTAGATAGAGTAAAGGGAATAGGTTCACGGTGAATCCGTTGTCTTATACGAAGCTCCTCGGCGCAATTGCCGTTAAGACACAGGAACACGGTGTGAAACATCTAGAGGCAGTTAAGTATAGCACTTCTAGGCTGTGCGCCTACCACGACGTGGGATCCACAGGCATCCTAGAGGGGCGGTGTGCCCAGACAAGCTTTACTTAGACCTCGACGGTGCGTTAAACATCATGCAGAAGGTAGCTGGGATAACTGTGAGAAGCACTGGGAAACCCATGCATTTCACCGTTGAGTATAACTGTGCAACCTCTGAAAGGGTGTGGCACCCGAGACCCCGTGGAGCCCCCATCCTATAAGGTAGACCCAAAATTTGTGTTTGGCGCTGATTGGATCCCGCGCGCGAATTTTGGGTCTACCGTATAAGGCGGGGAGGAGGTCAATTGTGCGGTCAGTTAACGTATGGTTGATAGTCATCTTATGAGTTTTGCAGGAAAAGTTGGGCTATCCAGGTAAATTCATACAAGACCGGGTGCTTAAGTGTGGTAACATATATCTGGGGAGCTCCGCGTTAAGGCTAGAAAGCGTTATAAGAGTGTGGTGTGTGATTTGTTTTCATGTATACTTTGCCCAAGAGGGGTATCAGTAGGGCTACCGTTGCTGTGGTTATAGTTTTGGTTGCTGTGGTGGTTGTGGCCGTGGTTGTGGGTGTGTCGAGGATAACCCCGCATAAGACGACTATTACTAGTGGTGTTTCAACCGCGACTACTACCACCACTGTGCAGGTGAGCTCTACTGCGATGACCCAGCAGTCTTCGAGCGCTGTAACCACTCCTCCAACAACCACGCCATTTGTGCTTCAGCCTCCTAATAGAAGTGTTCTGGTGGATGAGTCACAGACTTCTCCCCCCGATGCGCTTGACCCTGCGACTGGGTTCGCTGTCCCCGATGAGCCAGTGTTCTTCAACGTTTTCCAAACACTGGTGGAGTTCAATGGGAGCAGTATAACACAGCTGGTACCAGTAGTTGCATCCAACTACTCTATCGAGAACAATTATAGGTCATATGTGTTCGAGATTAGGCCTGGGGTTACCTTTTCGAATGGTGACGGTGTGAGTGCGGCCACGGTGTGGTTTAGCCTTGTAAGGGAAGCCATAATGGGTCAATCGGTGGGTCTGTCGAACTACTTGGAGTTAACCGTGAATGTGTCCGAGTACACCCAGACGGGCTATGCTTTCCCATGGGGGATCAGGCATGCTATTCAGGCTGTGACTGGTCTTCCCACTACGAGTAATGCGACGCTTGCTGCTGAGGTGTTGGACAATATGCTTTCACACTTTAACCCATCCAACACCACTCAGCTCAAGATAATGGAGTACCCCAACCAGGCCTACGTGGTTTCCTCACAGATGACATTCGAGGTGAACCTGCTTGAAAGCTATAGATACATGCTCTACGACTTGGCAGGCTGGTGGGGAGACATAGTCGACCCGGTATACGTTGATTCTCATGGTGGTGTTCAGGCTAACGCTCAGAATAGCTACTTCGACGCTAACAGCGGACCGGGTACGGGTCCCTACATGGTGCGGGAGGTCGCCCCCTCCTTCAGTGAGGTTGTATTGGAGGAGAACACTAACTATTGGGGTAAGGGTGTTAGCGACTTGGCGCCAGTAGCCCAGCCACCTCATATACCTGTGGTGATTGTGAAGTATGGTTTAAGCCACAATGAGCGTGTGGAAGATTTCGCGACAAATGCGGCGCAGATATCCTATGTTAGCCTGCCATTCCTCCAGCAAATGTACAGTGCATATAATTACAAGAGGTACTACTCATTTGGCCAAATATTTTACAATGTAAGTTATCAGCCAGCGCTATGGTATATATCTATGAATACCCAACTCTACCCAACCAACATAACGGACTTTAGACTGGCCATAGAGCATGGAATAAACTATACCCAGATACTTAACTCACTATTCTACTTTAATGGAACATATTACGGTGAATTACAGCTCGGCCCCATCACACCCCAGTTCCCAGAATACTATAACCCAGATAATCTACCCATATATTCATATAATCTAAGTTTGGCTGCCTATTATCTCAACAGGAGCGGCTATCTTGGCGACTTCTATGTTGTGATGCCAAACGGCACAATGCTTGGTGACCCCCAAGGCAAACAGCTTGGCCCGCTCACCATAACCTATATTACTCCGATCACCCCGTTTACCCAGTCTGAGCTCACAATAGTCGCCAACGACTTGGAGAAGCTGGGTTTATCCATAACACTTCAAGGTGTGAGTCCCTCAGCAAGTCTCTCTTGGACTACACCACAGGCTACACCCAACTTTGTCTACAACTTCTGGGAACCCGATTGGGCTGACCCAATACTGCAGCTAATGTACCCGGCAGTTACAACATCGAGTCTACTACCGGCGTGGATGAATGTTTCCATTGTTAACACAATTATGCAGACGCTCCCATTCCTGACAAACACAACCCAGCAGAGACAGCTTGTAGCCGAAGTATATAGTATTACCTATAATTACGCCCCGTACGTTTGGCTACCAAACCCAGACACATACTTCTTCGTGCAACCATATCTAAGAGGCTTTGTATACACAGCGTTCAGCTACTACTACATGACGGCCTACTACACCAACGCGTAACGACTACCATGAGGGTATATGGAAACCTCTGCATAAAACTTTTTTTAACTTGAAATGAAGTTAGGGGACGAGTCCCCCTTCGATCCCTAAAATAGGTAGTAGATGACCTCTTCCCCTCCTCGACAGATCGTTCACAGATGTATTCTTTAACCTATAAGTCAACTAGGTCAGCGGTACACCGTTAGCTTTATGATTTACATTGCGACCCGAGTGTTTGTTAGTTTTATGGTTCTCACGAATTTTCGTAGCATGTGGATGCGAATATTGTCTAGTGGGAAAAGTATGGGTGATTAAACCTAGAGCTGGATTTTCGGGTAGGTGTAGAAGAATTCCGCTGAGTGCTGTATTGCTTTATAGAAGTTCTCTATCTCAACGTTCTCGTTTGGTGCGTGTGCGTTAGAGGAGGCGGAGCCCACACCGATGGCGCTAACACACTCGTTTATCCCTAGTATGTTTGTGAAAACACCCATCGGCTGTGTTCCAGCACTGTTTGGTAGAACCACTGGCTCTACTCCGTACACCTTTTTAGCGGACTCCCTCATTGCGCTAACAACCCTGGTCCTGACTGGTGTGCGAACGGGCGTTTCCGCGCCAAGTAGTCTGCAATCTACATCGAAGCCGTTTTTCCTAATATGGGTTTGTAGTAGTTCGAATATTTTGTGGGGATTCTGGTTGGGTACTAGTCTAAAGTCGAGTTTAGCCATGGCCTTGGCCGGCACAATGGTTTTGCTCTTAGGACCAGTGTACCCTGAGCTGAACCCGTCAAGGTTGCATGTGGGCTCAGTGAAGAGGGCGACTCTTAGCTTCTCAGTTGAAGGGTATTTTAGTCTTTTTACGCCGAGCGCTTTGATTGTTTCCTCAGGTGTTGTGTCATACGACCTAAGGAGCTCGGCTTCATCGTCTGTTAGTGGCTTTACATCGTCATAGAATCCGTCTATTCGTACTCTTCCCTCGTCGTCAACCAAGCTCCTTAAGAGCTTAACGAGCTCCCAAGCGGGATTGTACACTATGGGTGCGTTGGATGAATGGAGATCGCGTACACCTGTGTTACAGTTTAGCTCCACGTATACCAGACCTTTAACACCCAAGATCACCTGCGGTCTGCCTTTGGCATCCAACCCTCCCCCCTCCATTATAACGGCATCAGCCCCTAGTCTGTGAACATTTTTCTGAATGTAGCCTTCAAGGTTTGGGCTACCGATTTCCTCCTCTCCCTCATAAATGAAGTTTAAGTTAACATTAAGTTTACCTTCGGCTACCAGCTTCTTAAACCCGTAAAGCCTCGCGATCAGTGTCCCTTTGTTATCCGAGGCACCCCGCGCGTAAACTTTGCCTCCCGAAACAGTGGCTGAGAAGGGTGGGTGAACCCATTCATCCAGTGGGTCTACGGGTTGCACATCATAGTGATTATACACTAGAAGTGTCTGGTTGGCGCCTATGCTGTATTCTCCGAGGACGACAGGGTGGCCGCCGGTCTCTTCGATGCTAGCTTTAACTCCAAGCGATGAGAGAAGTCTTTTCAAATACTCAGCTGTATCCCTGATTCCTTCGCCGCTTGCCGATACAGAGGGTTTCTGAAGGAACTCTATGTAGGTCTTCAAAGCCTCCTCCTTCTCGGTTTCGCTAAGCACAAAAGACATAGTTCACAGATTGCATGCACGAATTTAAATATTTTCAGAACTCTACCGGTGCAACCTGTATAAAGTTATACATGGATGTGTGGTGGTGTGCAATTAACGGGTTATTTACCTTTTTTGTTAATAGCCGTCAAAAGTTATTGTTGGTGAGGGAGAACCGAATCGGGCACT
>CADDZQ010000022.1 GCA_902812505.1 archaeon | reverse complement strand
GCATGTAGAAGCCTGTGCCAACCATGTTTGAAAACATCCAGGAGTTTGTCTGGTTGGCCACAACGCCTCCATGGGCTTCGACCACAGCTGGGTCCACTGCGTACGCCATGGGTGTGGTGAGTGTAGCAAGAAATGCGTTGTAGGGTGCGTAACCATTATAGCCATAGCCTAGGTGGAAGACTATTTCGTAGGGGCCGACAACTTGGACTGACTGGTAGGGATACCCCATGACGCTGAGGTTTTGAGGTGAGGGGTCAAAGTAGTTTATCGAGTTGAGTGTTGAGGCGTTAACTGTGAAATTCACCCCATTTGTATACGCCAGATTCTGGCCAAGTATGAAGGAAGGCGCCTGATTCATTATGAGTGTTCTATAGATTGAGAACCACTCCACATATGCATTAAACGGGTCTCCATTACTAAAGTGTACACCCTTTCTAAGATAGAAGGTATAAGTCATACCGTTGGGCGAAACACTCCAGTTCTGCGCTAGAACACCTACATAAGATGTGACCGATGTGCCGTTCGGAGCAACAAGACCCTGATACACCTGCTCTACAACCTCCCATCCCGGTGTCTCATACGTGACGGCTGGGTCAAGCGAATCAGGCTGCAAGCCCTCTTCAACAACCAGAGAGGACTGATTAGTTGGTGGAGGTGTAACCGATGCGGTTGTCTGAACCGAGGACGATGTTGGCGACTGTGTGGTCGCGGTGGGTTGTGTTGTAGTTATTGATGATGTAGTCGCAGTGCTCTTAGCGGTGGGATGTGTAAGTGCCACTGCAGTTATGGCAGCCACAACAACTATTACCACCACCAAACCCACAACGAGTGCCCTGCTTGCACCTTTTTTAGGGCTCATTGTTTCATAACATATACACGCTTATATAAAGTTTCTTAAGCTTTCTTCTTAAATTAGGATGGTATCCAGATTGATGGTGGTGAGTGTGGTAACCAAGAATGAAGAGGTGTTATGCGGAAACCATCTAAATCAGAGAATATTAGTTAAAAGCGGTTTTTACAAAATATTTTTTATTTAATTTTCCGTTATTATTCATTGTGGGATCTAGGGGTTTTGTTCTGTTTCCTTATACGTGGCTTCTTCTGACGCCTCGATATGACTCTCAGCCTGCAGAGCACAAAGTAGCCCTCTTTTATATCGAATATCTCTCTCACTTCGTCTGGTATTGTTATTCTTCCGCCCTGTATCACTTCAGCGATGAAGGGTATCTCCTCTGGTATATCTGACAACTAATTATCGTCTAATAAGCAAATGGTGGATATATATTAGAGTATTCCCAACGAAGTGTAATGCCCACCATTGACTAGTAAGTGCGGGCTCCCTCTACCGCGAGTTTCACGCTACCCTCGAATCGTCCGTTAACTAGAATTGGGGGAACCTGCTTGGAGAGCTGGTTGAGTACATTCCTCCTAACACTACTTGGTAGCGTCTCTGGCAGATAAACTCCCCCGCGAAGCGAGTCAGCAGCGGTTAGCACCGCCCTTACGATAAGAGAGCATGTGGTACCCACCACATAGGAGTCATCAGTAGCCATCGGATAGCTTTTTACTACGTCCAGAATGTTCGGGTCGCTAACCCATAGCACAACCCTAGCATCCAACCCAGCTCTTTCTCCCTCAACCTCAACCACACTTATCCCCTGCGAACCACTAATAGCGCCTTTTTCTATCATTTTGAGAAGCTCCTCCTGGGTTGGAGGCTGAGGAAGTAGGGATGCAAGAAGGTCGATTGTACTGGAATCACTCGAAGCCTGAGTAGCATCCCTCTGCCTTAAAAGGCCAAGATCGTATAAAGCTTTCATATTCTCAAGTCCGCCCATTTTTAGGTCAAAGTTTCTCAGACCCCTAGTCCTCAAACTCCATTGAAACATGTATGCTTCCTCATGTTCATGCAACCAAACACGCCTCTTTCCCACAGGTTGGGGGAAGAGGTACTCTTCTTCACCTCCAAATGGGAGGGCGCGAACAAGCCTACCATCCAAGATGTACGCTGGGGGAATAGAGCAGTCCTCCAATAGCGTCTTTGGGGACCAAGTCATCAAGGGCTCGGAGGACTCAACCTCCCCGAAAATCCTGATCCTAACACTTAGAACACTGTCAAGCATTTCAGCAGCTTCTGCAACAAGCAGATTGGTGAGGCCAGGAGACTTCCCAGCACCTATAATGCCGACCAATCCATTGCGCTCAAAATCCTCCGATAACTGAAGCTGCTTTTCCAGATTGTTATATGGAGGCCCAAAAGCCATGTCTACATAGTGCACACCTGCCTTTAGAGAGGCCTGCATCAAGCCTAGGTTGAAACGGGGTATCACAGCGTTTATCAACACATCGTAACCGTTCACCTTACGTGCGACACTATCAGTATCACCAGCATTGAGTGACTCCACGCGAGTAATTTTATCTGCCTTAACACCCAACCCGTCAAGTGATTCGATATGAGATCGACATATTTCAGGCTTTATGTCAAAAAGAGCAATTTCCTCAAAAGCCGGATCACGCGCAAAAAACGTTGATATAACCCTTCCTTGTGCGCCGCAGCCAACTATAGCTGCACGAAAACCCAACGTCTCACTCTCTACTTTAAAGAGTATTTAACATGCTACTATATAAGTTTTTGTACGAAATCCTACAAATCTCGCACCGATAATACAAACAACCACTTCCTACATGATTCCATTTACCAACATTCCGCAAATCAAAAGTAGCAAAAAAACTGTTCAACGCCAAATACCCTCTCAAAACAAGAATACCCAACCCTATATCCTACCAACCAATCTACACGCGTTTCCTTACGTACACTAGTTACCTGAGTGTATCATATACCAAAACGTCAGTTGGGTAAGAACAAATGAACAGTTACTTCGACGTACTACCGATTGGTTTAAACCAGCCCTAATAACATTATAGTGGTGCATGGCTTTGCAGTTCGACCTATACTCCGCTTATGGTGTTTCCATACTTTACCCAGCGAGTTGGCGTGTTGAGCTCAACCCAGCATCCAAGAAGCTGGAGGGGGACGTCGTGTTTCATTCGCCAGAGAAGGACAAGCTGTATGTTTCGTGGGGACCACTCGAGAAGGCTAGGCAGAAATTTGAGGGAGTGGAAAAACACGCAGAGTATAGTGTTGAGAGGATAAGGCGCAGTAGGGATGTGAGTGGATTCGAAGTATCAGAAACCAAGCATTCAAACGTGAATGGCCACGAAGCGGTTTTCACAGTGGTCAAATTCGGGGTTTCACCCCCAGGGATGTTTGGCTTTAAGGGTAGACCCAGCCCTAAACGAGTCTATTCGATGCACCTCTACTGCGAGGACTCATCCAGATACCTAGTTGTTTACACCCTCTGCAGCGAAGAAGGAAGTGAACAGACACTCGAACTCACAAAGAAATGTGTCAACTCCCTTAAATGCCACAATGGAGCTATAGACTTATAGCGGTAAAAGGGAACATATTTAAACTATCGCGCTATAAAGCCTTTATTCGTTTACTTATCAGATAGATATAGGGATTTTTTTCTTTGGGTTACATGTAATGTTTAAATAAATCTTAGTGGGTCTTAGTGTGCATATGGGTAAAACAAGATTCCTTATTGTATCTGACCTCCACGGCTCTGATATTGTGCTCAATAAGACTGTTAACGCAGCTAAGTTTTACGGTATACGTAACATCGTTATTGCCGGTGACCTTACGGGTAAGCTACTCGTCCCCATCATAAAACTTCAGGGTGAAAAGTATAATCTTAACCTATTCGGTGAGAATAGAACCGTGGACGGTTTAAAGCTAGAGGATGTTAAAAAACAAATTAGGGGTAGTGGCTACTATTATAAGATACTCAGCGAGGATGAGTATGTATCCATGGAGGGCGATAAAGAGAAGATTAAGGCGGCTTTCCTCGACGAGATGAAGAAGGGGTTAGACGAGTTCTTCACGAAAGCCCACGAAAGACTCAGACCAATCGGGGCTAAGCTCTACTTGATACCCGGAAACGATGACTATGAGGAGGTTGCAGATTATATACAGCACTATAGGACTGAGACCGTTGTGCCATTCGAACAGAGTATTGTTGAGTTTGACGGTGAATACGAGCTAGCGGGCTACGGCTACAGTAACCCCACTCCGTGGCACACGCCTAGAGAGAAACCTGAAGAGCAGATATATGAAGATGTCAAAAAAATCATGGAGAAGTCGGATCCAAAGAGGACAATACTAGTGGCTCATGTTCCACCCATAGACACCAAGATAGATAAGGCGCCAAAGCTAACAGCCGACCTCAAACCAGAGTTAGTTGGAGGCGAGTACCAAATGGTCTCAGTTGGGAGTACAGCTATGAGGAGGATTATCGAAGAGTACAACCCACTCCTAGGCCTCCACGGCCACATACACGAGTCTGGTGGGATTGACTATGTAAAGAACGGTGCGGGTAAGACTCCCGTGTTCAACCCGGGCAGCGACTACAGCGCTGGGATACTACGGGGACTCATACTCGAAGTGGACGGTGGAAAAGTGAAAAACTATCTATTCACACGAGGCTAAACCCAGACGACTCAAAAGTACGTATCGTTTAGAGAAGTGAGCTACCCCCGCCTGAAGGGTGTAGCTTACTGCATCACCACCCAACTCGCCTCCTCCCCTTCAAAAACCCTAATCTTGGAAGAGGAGGTATTGGGTGGAGCTCAATGGCAGGCACAACGGGCGGCTCCCGCCCTGCTCTTTTTAGAAGCACCAAGCAAGCGTTGAGATCTCGGTCCAAAGTGAAACCACAGTGGGGACAGTGGAACACTCAATCTTTCAGCGTCAAGCTTTGGTTGACTTCACCGCACAAGAAACACTCGCGCGATGTATTATACGCTCGAATAGGCAAAACGTGTTTTCCGCGTTTTACAAACTGCCATTCCAGTATCCTCTTCAGCTCCGAGAACGAGGAATCGTAGAATCACAGCCTCCTCTTCCCGGTCTCGCCTCTCTGGATCAAGCCTTGGACATTTAAATCCTCTAGGATTAAAGCATCGTACTCCTGTGAAAACAAACACCCGATTTGAAGAACAAGTCTCGCTTGAAGTCCTTTAAGTGTTCGTGGTCCTTAACGAGTCTCCGCTTAGCTTTAAGCCAGTTACCCGAGGGAAACCTTTTCCTTGATAGGTTTCTTTGCAGCGTTTTAAGCCTATCCAGGGAGCGCTCAAGCGGTTTCGGATTCTCGAGGAAGCGCCCGTCCCAAGGAGAGCGTGACAAGCCTCGTTATCCCCAAGTCCACACCCACAGCCTTCCCAGGTTGAACTAGCAGTTGCTTCTTCCGAGCTTTCGCTTCATCCATCAAGAGGACCACGTAGATTTGACTTGGAGAGTAAAGTTTGACACACACCTGACACACGTAGCTCAAAGGAATCTCCCTATGTATTATCAGGGTGAAGAAACCGATTTTACTCAAACGCAAACGGGCCTTCTTCCTCTTGTTTTTCCCTAACCGACTTCCGTCATATCGGTAATTCTCCAACCCTTTTGCAGATACACAGAGGGAGAGGTACTCGTAGGGCTTCTTCACCCTAGGTTTGTTCGCAAACCATCAAAGAATCTCTGACGCACCTAGTAGAGCCGCTCCGCCACCTGCTACGCAACCTAAGAGAGCAGAGTCTGGAATTCTGCGTTGTTTTTCCTCGGGTCCAAAGCGAGCTACCTGAGCTCGCTTCTACCCATCGTGCGCTTGCTTTTCTCGCCCTCCTGCTCTTTGGCGTGTATGAGCGCGTTGTAGAGCCTGCAGGCCACCTCAAGCTGGGTCTCCAACACCCACGCAGTGGTCTTCGACGCGTACGCTCTGAACCTGAAGGCTCTTACATCCACGCCGAATATTTTCTCTGCTCGTACTTACGTTTTTGGAATCCCCGCCTTAAAAGGCGAGGTTTTGGAACCTTTATAACACTTTAGATTAACATGAGATTGTGCCCAGATTACAAATTTCCACACTCTGACCCCACTCTCACTTGACGCTAATCCGGACAGCACCTAACATGTGGTGTCGATCTATAATATTCCTATGAAAATGGGTAGTCATTGATCCAATTTTTACAGAACACTGTAAAATCAGGGAAACGTAATAGCTGAATTGGAGCGATAGCTAAAATTTGGTTTTGAGGCAAACTTATTATGTTGATTCACGATTTAATCCCGGTGACTAGGGCTGACTGACGCGGAGAGAGTGGACGTGATATGCGTTGACTCACCAAAGGATGTGCAGAGGCTCAAATTGATAGCCGAAGAACTGGATAACGACACTGGCAGAGATGTGTACCTCGCCTTCTATTCTGGTCTTGAGACGGTGTCCCAGGTGGCTGAGCAACTCGGCCTCACAATGCAGCTTGTATCATACCATGTCGAGAAGCTTTTACTCGCTGGGTTAATCAGGGAGAAGAATGAGTCGATTTGGATAAGTGTCAAAGGTAAGAGTGTTAAGCATTACGAACCATCGAAGGCAGCGCTCTTAATTCTCCCCTCGTTACAATACCTCAAAAAAAGGAAGGATGTGGCAACCAGCACCAAGAATTCTCTTCTAAGCGCGTTAAGCCGAATACTACCTGAAGTCTTATTACCCATAGCCACCTTCCTAGCAGTTTTCTACTCACCCAAACTCGTCTCGGCCGCTAGAGCAATAGCCACCTACTTGGGGAGCCTCGGTAGAACCCCTACAGCCACACCCAACCTGAAATTTGGAGCAACCATGACCACAACCACCGTTAACCCACCACTACCGCAAACAATGTCCTCAACATTGGCGAGTATAACCTCAAATATTCAGTTTATGGCACTTAGCGCTGCTCAACATAAATTGGACATTATAACAATCGCTTTACTCGCAGCACTATTGGTTTGGTTGGGAGTCCACATAGTGCGTAGAAGAAGTTAACCCAAAACTCGACTTAATCGATGACAAATATTACAGCCGAGAGTGAGTATTCTGTGTTTGATAATAATAGGCATCTACGTGGCAAGCTGGGACTTTAATGCGTTAACACAGAATAACAGAGGCGTATGCGTGAAAACTTCAGGCCTTATTGGAGGGAGTTGGATTGCGGAGCTCTAAATCTGTGGATGATGCTGTGTGTGCCGAGTGGGTCGCTCGAGTGGACGGACACCGTCTGAAAGCCAAAAAGCTGGAATAAAGCTCCGAGTCGAAATAGAGGGAAAATAGTGTGGTTTGAGCTGCGAGGAGGAAAGAGCGAGTAGGCTGAAGGCCAACAACTAAAATAGCAATATCACCCTCGTAGGGCATCAACAACGTGAAGGATGAGGGCCACGCGTCAAAAGCCTCAACACACACGGAAGACCCAGAAGGATTAGCGGCCAGAGGATGTCAGTATCATCTTCTTAGACACGTTCTTAGAGACGGTCTTAATAGGAGGCTGCGAATGTGTTGCCAATTGTGGAAGACTATTATCCAAAAGCACACTTTCTCTTATTAGGTAAGCTTATTTTACTGGTTACTGTTGTGTGCTCATATGGATGTATATTTCGGACACAGGAAGGATGTGGAAGCACAGCCTGTTTCCGTGCAGGGCTCTAAGGATGCGTTTATCCAGTGGCTCACCACTAGGGAGTTGGGGTCTTCGAGGTATGCATTGAGAAAATTCACAATTAAGCCCAAGGGCCTAATAGCCATGCATACTCATACGTATGAGGAAACACTGTACATACTTTCAGGTAGGGGCACTGTGTGTGCTGGGAAATCAAAGAGAAGTGTTGGCCCGGACGAGTATGTATACATAGGTGGAACCGTGCCACATGCGCTCATAAATGAATCAGACAAAGACTTCGAATTCCTCTGTATAATCCCATATATCGATGACATGAGGATAGAGAGTTTGCAGACTACGTGCTAACTATTTAGAGATCAACCAAGTTAAGTGAGATACACTATTAACCCTTCATAGCCTTCTTTGCAAACGTCCACTAGGCTTACGGAGAACTGTTTGCGGGCAATATAACCTGTACTTAACCCCTTAAGGGGTCGAGGTTTTCGAAATAATATAAATCCATAATTAGGGACTAATATCCTTAATCAAGTACGCACTTGGAGTTATTCAGCCCACACCATCAAATACGGTTTATCGTAACATGACGGATGCCGTTTTAGTAAGCGTTAAAGCTTTGGCGGACACAACCACCAATTGTTGACTTTGAGTGATGTGTTTGTAGCTCACTACTCTGAGATATCTCTACGCGGTGCTAATAGGGGTAGGTATGTTGGGTTACTGATTAGAAACATTAGAGCCATGTTGGGTGGTCACGCATCCAAGATAAGTCATGTCGATGCAAGAATAGTAGGCGAAGTCTCTGAGGAGACATGGGATGAGTTGGATCGTAGGCTTGGGAGGGTCTTCGGGGTTGCTTGGTACACTAAGGCGACGCTTTTACCGCACGACTATGAGGCCCTAAAACGTAGGTGTGTGGAGATTGCGTCCCACGCGAAGCGTAATGGAGCGCGCACCTTTGGCATACGTGTACGGAGGGCTGGTGAGTATTGGGGTACAAGTTCGCTTGAGCTTGCGCGGATGCTCGGGGCCGACGTTAAGCAATTAAGTGGATTAGATGTGGACCTGGATAATCCTGAACTAGAACTCTTTGTAGATATCGTTAAGAGTGGGATACTTGTGTACACCTTTAAGCATAGGGGTCCAGGAGGTCTGCCTCTTGGCTCGTCTGGTAGTGTTATTCACCTGCTTTCAGGGGGAGTGGACTCCGCTGTGGCTGCCTGGCTTCTTATGAAGAGGGGTGTTACACCGTTTTACCTTCACTTTTATGCTTATCCCTCAGTGGATTATGTTCTTGATTCGAAGGTTGTCCGGGTGGCCCAAGCACTCTCAGAGTACTCTGGGAGTAGCACGCTTATTGCTATACCATTCACCAAGTATCAGCTTGCCTCTATAAGACTAGGTGAAAGGGTTGAGCCGGTGCTTTTCCGATACTTTATGAGGAGATTCGCGGAGAGGATCGCCTCAGCAGTCGGCGCCAAAGCCGTGTCCTTCGGTGACAGCATAGGCCAAGTTGCATCCCAAACTCTCGAAAACATAGCCGCAGTGGATCAAGGCTCACAGCTACCAGTGTTACGGCCACTACTTACCTATAATAAGCAGGAGACCATAGACCTCGCAAGGAAACTCGGCGTCTACGAGGCAGCCGTATTACCATACAAGGACTGCTGTGCCATGGTGTCAACACACCCAAACACTAGGGTGGCCAAAGAGAGAGTTAGGGAGGCATATGACAAGTTGAACCTTGACGGCCTAATAGAAGAATTACAGGATGACTCACACGTCATAGTGATTCAGCCAAATAAGACCATTCATCAACAACTAGGATTCAGGGAATGGCTTAAAACAAAGACTACACCCATAAACGGCCATTGAGGTGGGTTGGCGGTCTACTTCCAACCATAACGAAAGCTGGGTTGCAAAACAAATATATATATCGGATAGGTTGCTAATAAGATGAAGTTATTGGTCTTCGGCGTCACGGGCTTCATAGGTTCCAGAGCGGCAAGACAACTTGTTGGTGACGGCCACGAGGTGTACGGTTTTTTAAGGGGTAAGAGTGAGGCAAAACTTGATGGATTAGCTGGAACCGTGCGCGGGGACTTGTTGGACCCCCAGAGTGTTGAGGATGCGATCAGAACCCTCAAGCCTGAGGGCGTATTATTCACCGCGGGTGAAAGGTACCCATCAGGCAGGGTTAATAATAGATATCTTGAGCTTATGCAGAGGTCACGAGTGGAGGGCACAAGGAATACTCTTGAAGCTATCGTGAAACTAGAGTTGGATGCATGTTTTGTAAGCGTCAGCGGTGCGCTGGCCTATAAACGTCATCAGGCATATAAGGGCGAGATCAGGGCTTCACTCAGCAGAGAAGTGGATGAAATAGACGGGTCAACGTGGTTCGGCGACACACTTCTAAAATGGGAAGGCGTCATCCAGAGCTACGTCAACAGAGGTATCAACGCCTCGATTATAAGGTTGGGCGCCGTGTATGGCTGGGGTGGCGTTTGGAGGGAGAGATTCTTCGAGCCGATGCTACACCACTCCAGAACATTTGTGCCCGGAAACGGGAGGATAAGCGTGAGCTTTGTGCACGTGGAGGACGTCGCCAGAGCTATCTCATATATTTTTAAAAGGTGTTCCCCAGGCGAGGTGTATAATGTGGTTGATGATGAGCCAGTCGAGCTCAGAGTCTTCTTAGAGGAGGCCGCTAAAACATTCGGCGCCCCACCCCCACTCTATGTGCCTCTTATACTAGCGAGGATAAGCTTTGGAGCAGCATACAGACTCATCGCACCCTCATTCACACTGAGCCAAGCGGTCTCCAACGAGAAAATTAAGAAACTGGGGTTCGAATTCAGATACCCTACATATAGAGAAGGATTACAACAAGTTAAAAAGGAAGCCGACAGGGAAATACAAGAAAAACAAGTGGTTCAAACATGAGAAAGAAGTTGGAAGTGAATTATAACATGAATAAGGATCTAACACGTCGGGAACAAAATATCTTGGTATACAACCACTAGTTTTCACAGTTCACCTCACTCGTTTGGAGAATAGGTCGGTCTACTTGACTCGATACGTGGACTCCCACACACACGTTGGGATATCGGATATGCCAGAGCATTGTAGCCAGTATATGCGGAGACTCGGTCTAGATTCGAATGCTTGGCCTCCCGCTCAAAAGATGCGTGAATTATTCTCCAATGATTTGGTTGAATGCTTAAACGTGGTGTTAATACCCTCATACCCTTGCGCTAACAATCTAAAGGTTGAGGGAGTTTACCAGCAGGCGGAGTACGCCAAGGATATGCGTGACTTCTACTATCTATTCGGCGGCGTAAACCCCACCCCCGAGTTCGATATTAGAAGCGAACTCGAACAGCAATACTCCAAGCTTGAAATCGTGGGTGTAAAGCTTCACCCCGTCCACCACTGCTTCAAACCCAACGACTATCTGGAGAAGTCCAACAGCCAGCTCCTAAGAGTGTACGAGTTCGCCGAAGACCACGACTTACCTGTAATGTTCCACACTGGTACCAGTGTGGGTGTTGGTTCCAGAAACAAGTTTGGCGACCCGATATACATCGACGATGTAGCCGTGGATTTTCCCCGGCTCAAAATAATGATCTCACACGCGGGTCGACCCATTTGGTTCCAGACGGCCTTTACGCTATGCAGGCTCCACGAGAACATCTACCTAGAACTCTCCGGTATACCTCCGAAACGCTTAAAAGAATATCTTCCAAGATTAGCTGAGCTATCAAGTAAGGCAATCTATGGGAGCGACTACCCTAATTTTAGGGGGCAGATACCATACACAACCGCTCAGGAATTCGCTGAAGCAGTTGAGGGTAACAGCGATATTCTGTGTGACAACATACTCAAACTGTTAAAATGAGTTTAAACCGCTCTAAGCCAACCCTCATACTAAAGCGTCTAAAGTAACCCATATTCTTTACGTCTTCAGTAGACTGCTCTGTAAAGCTTTTGTGGATGTGAGCCCATCTATGAACGGAATATGGCGAGAGTTAATATAGCAGTTGATGCCGGTCTTGCTCAAGACCTAACCGAGGAGGCGCGCAAGCAGAACAAGACGCTTTACGCGATTGCAAACGAAGCAATACAGACATATCTCCACATCTCCCGTATGGGCAAGAACCCTGAGCAAATCTACAAGATAATACAGGGCTTCGAGTTTTTAAAGGCGATTTCAGCCGTCCCAATACCTGAAACACTACTTGACAGGATATTGCAGGTTGCCTTCAAAAACTCAAAGGACGAAGTGTTACGTGCATGGTACGAAGAGGGAAGAGTCTTCGGGGAACTATTAAAATCTGAGGCTGGAAAAATAGATTCGCTGGGCGACTTTGTTAAGCGATTCCGAGAACTGTTACCGATAAGTATGGTTGACTTAAACATAGAGGATGACAAGGTTCATGTGATCATGACTGGAACAGGTTACAGCTTCGAAAGCGCCGTTTGCACCTCTGAAGGACTCAAAGGTTTCCTAGAAGCCTTCGGGTTAAAATTCGTGAACGCAGAGACCGCTAGTGGATTTGTTAAGGTTGAGGCGAGGATACCACAATAATACACACGGTTTAACAAATCGAATGAATCGTGGTTTATACGAGGCTCGCAAACTCATCCCGAACTACAATTCACACACGCTTCCATAAGTGTTGGTTTAGGCCCGAATCCTACTTTGGCTTCTTACGAGAATCCTTTTCCACACAACATCGTGCACCATAAGAGCCAAACCAACGGAGTAGAGTGTTACAATCACATTGAAGATCGCTATGGGTATGAGTAGTGGCACCACCTCCCTAGCTGGGAAGGAGAAGCCGAAGGGTATGGGTAACTGTATGAATACATAGTTGAAGCCAACCATTACGGCGGCACGTAAAGCTGAGCTCACACCGACCCCTAAGGGTTTGGAGTATTTGGGTATTCCAGCCGTGATCCGAAGCCCCACGAGTGTTATGAGAACGGCTACGAGATTGTAGACTGGCGCGAATAGTATTGTTGTTGGGTGTGTTTGGACAACAGCGTATACTACAACCTCCGTTAGAAGGGCCGTTCTAAAACCGAAGAAGTAGAACGCGAAGTAGACTGGTATCTCCCACAACTCGAACTTGAGGAAGGGTAGAAGAGGAAAAGATATCTCTGGGGCACCCGGTGCGGCGAGAAGTATCGCTATCGGTGCAATCGCCGCCGTTGAGGCAACAATCCTGCTTAGTCGAACACTGCTCTTTTTACTCAACACACCAATTACTAAAGGCTCAAAACTATAAGCATTGACACAAAATTTATTGTGGAATATTTTCCCACTTAACCCATCCGCACATCATAATATGAATGAATGGAATCCTTTTAGATGGATTAGCCGGTAGTGAAAAAAGTATCGGATGGCTTTTTACACCATATTATTTAACCACGGTGGACACACCTAACATGGGAAGTTGCAGTTTTGTGAAAAGCAATATTGGAGCCAACAAGGCTTATAACGCTTGGCTAATGTAAAAATTATGGCTCAAGTTTTGATTTCAAAAGCTAGTACATCGGAAGAAGGGGGAGTCTACAGGAAGATACTTGTAGCCGTCGATGGCTCCGAGAATTCACGTAAAGCCGCTAAGACAGCCATCTGGCTTTCGAGAGTTACTGGTGCTAAACTCATCATCCTAGCAGTGGTACAGGTACCAATACTACTAGATCAGGGAATACCCGGTGGCAGCTCGTATGGTATAGGTGAATACCTAGCACAAACAAAGAAATATCTAGAGAAAGTTGTCGCAGATATATCCGAAGAAGCGGCTAATCAGGGGGTCGACGCTGAGCGTGTCGTGATAGACGGTGCAGCCTCAGTCGTACAAGCTATAACCGATTACGCAGCAGAGAACAAAGTGGACCTTATAGTTGTTGGCACAAGGGGGCTTGGCGGATTTAAAAAGTTAGTATTAGGGAGCGTATCAAGCGGACTAGTATCACACGCACCATGCGCAGTACTCATAGTAAGATGAGAGGGTACTCATCATTACGGCTTGCAACCCGAAAACCTAAACCCTTTTTATAGGGTTTTCCAAAACCCCTCTTCTTTCAGTACATAGATAGAGAAGCCACATCACCCTTCAGGGGGGTGTGCAGGTTGGTCATAGACACGCTCAGATTTCTGTACATGATTTTTAATCCACACTCTAATTGGAACTTGGAGCCAACGTATTTTAAAATGGGCATCAGTGCCACATTCACTGTACACCTAGTATTCAAGGCGGAAGGGGCTACACATCCACAGACACTTATCGAGACCATATTAACCGTAAGCGGCAACTGAACCGAGCGGATTAGACTCATCTTCATGAGGTAGCCCACAGGTACCCTAATTGTGTCCCCGTAACGCTTCCACGCTTGAGCATCACGCTCACTAATCCATTATCCAAACGAAACTGATAATACGCCGTAAAGTTAATCAGACCTCTAAACAATAGTTGGTTAAGTGGTTATGGCTAACAGAGTCAACCAATGGCTACTTAGAAGGGTTCTTTATCTTCTCTCCGTGTATTTTGTACTTGTCTCCGCCCCACAGCCAACTCTTCTTACAACAATACTCTATGAGTTAAACTATGTCATGGTACAGTTTGAACTCCCCTTCAGCTGGTCTATTTTCCTCACCACTGCAGAGATCGTGCTTATAGTACTTGTATCACTACTCATAACAGTTCTGGGCGTGTATTTGGGATTTAAGAAAACCATCCAAGTGGGAAGTACGTTGGGTCGAAGACTTAGGGTGAATAGAAAAGTTAACACAGGAGAGCGGTCCAGTGGTGTTAGCGGTCGCGACGCTTGACAAGCTCATATTGAATGTTTAGTGGTATGGTTTCCTCCATATTCGGAGTGAGATCGTGTAGTTGACGAAGAATCCTAGAATTATACCGATAATGCTCGCTATCAGGTAGTGTATATGTGCGTGGGTTGTGAGCGTGTACACGCTTGCAAACTGCACTATGAATGACCCAACCGTGGAGGCGTTGTATTCGATAAACCTAATTTTTTTAATTCTACCAGCCCTGAATGTGAACCAGTTGTTAAGCGCGAAGTTCCATATCACGGAGCACTCGAAGGCTAGTGGGACAGCCAGATAAGATTTTGAGTATAATCCGAGGAGGTGTACTTGGGCGTCCAGAACCCCTAGGTTCACCAGTACACCGCTTAGGCCGACAGCCATGAATCTGAGTAGAGAGGAATCAAGGAGACCCGGTAGAAGGACCTGTAATAAGAAAACGCTTGTGGGAAATGTTTCCGATTTGTGGTCCTTAGCCCTTTCAATCGTGATATATTTCACGTTGTGGGCGTTTTTCTCTAGGGTGTGGATAACTCTAATCAGAGGCGTGAAGCCTCTGCCCCCAGCGTTCAGCACACGCTCTGCTGCCTTCCTATTTAGAAGTATGGCACCACATGGAAAGACGGGTTCCTCGTTCAGGCCGTAAACATAGGCGTACATGCCGTTTAAAAAGCGATGATAGGTTTTGTTGAACCTAAACACAAGAACATCCTCCACACCCACCTCCTGCCCGTCGAGGTAGGTCTTGGGGTCACCTGTGAAGGTGAGGAGGAGGAGTGGTTTATCTGTAACGAGAAATCTTTTGATTGTTTCGCTAAGCACTCCTGAACCGGCCGGGGCCACCACCACTTCGTCAGAGGCAGCGCGCAATTCAACTTTCACCTTGTGAGAGTCTTTGAACCCTGCTCATCCCCCACCACGATCAAGGTGTTCTTATGTTTAGTGAAGAGGCCGTTCTCGAGTACCCCTGGGAGAGAGTTTATGAAGCCCTCGGCTTTAAAGGGATCGTTAACCCCATCCTTGAATACTAAACCGCCAAGCGCTAAACCATTATCGCTGATAAGTGGGGCAAGCTTCCCATCACACGATTTAAGGGTAAGCGTGCAACCCAACTCCGCATTAAGCTTCTTTGAGATGAGTGGGTGGGCATCGTATACGAACTCTATGGGGACAGCGAATCCAATCCCTAGCCTGCTGACAAGCTTGGATTCATCCACTATTACGACGAATAGATCTGAACTGTAAGCCACGATTTTCTCCCTTGTGAGCGCCCCACCACCCCCCTTAATAAGGTTGAGTTGTGGGTCAACTTGGTCGGCGCCGTCAACCGCGAGCTTGAGGCGGCCGTCAACGTGGTCTAGAGTCGTGATTGGTACCCCCTTTTCTGCGAGCTTGTGTAGAGTGTCCAGTGAGGTTGGCACAGCTGTTACCCTTTTTCCACTCTTAGCCAACTCCTCTATGAAGAATGATACCGTGGAGCCCGAGCCCACGCCTATTATGTCACCGTTCTCCACGTATTCGAGCGCTCTTCTAGCAGCGTTTATCTTAGCCTTTATGCTCACCTTAACGCTTCACCCAAGAACGCTGAGAGAGACTTTAAACCCTCAACGAGTGCCTCTTCGTCCGTGTGAGTGAAGCAAAGCCTGAAACCCTTTTCGGAGCCGAAGAACTCCGCTGGTGCTATAAGCACCCCCCGCTCCCTGAGTGCCTTCAAGCAAAGTTTCTCAGAGGAAACACCATCATTGTAGTTGATGAAACAGAAGGGCGCAGCATCTGGGTTAGACCACCCGATCTGCGGTGTCGACTCGACGAACTCCTCCACAATCCTCTTATTACGCTCAACGATTCGCTTCGCCCTTAAAACGAATATAGACCTATTCCTGATAGCCTGGGCGCCAATCCATAGAGAGTAGGCTGCATTCTCACCTGTGACGAAGGGTTTGAACCTAGCTAACTCCTCGATTTTGTCTTCACTGGCGGTTATCCACCCAACCCTGAATCCACCCAACCCATAAAACTTTGTTAGCGTGTTTGATACAACCACCTTATCTCTATTTAGTTTAAACCATGTACTTATCGACTCATGGAAACCGAACTCCCTAAACGTTTCATCTATGTAGACACACGAGCCATCACCTGTCCCGTCAACAACACTCCTCACCCATGCATCAGAGAGCGACCTACCAGTGGGGTTGTTAGAGTCTGTGAGGCTAACAAGAACCGCCCTATCACGGTCAAAAGCCTTCTCGAATTTAAAACCAAGCATAGCGGGCACAGATAACATGGGTTCATAGTTGGGTGTGGGGACAAACACGCTTCGAGTCCGCTGAGCCATAAACAGATTCACCAAGTAGATGGCCTCGGTGCCTCCAATCGTGGGGAGAACGTTGTCGCTACTTATACCGTAGAGCTCGGCTACAGCACGTTTGAATAATTCTTCCGGACCCTGTGAGGCGCTTTTGAACGCGTTGTAATCTGTGATAACACCCATTTCATTCAGGTCTGGTTCACTCAGCCCACTCGAAGAGAGATTGTGCTTAGCTCTACCCATGTTGTGTTTTATCCACCAGTAAAGTCTAAAATCAGGTGTACCCATCCCGTCTAACACGCGACGAGCACTATAAGTGTTAACACATGTTAGTGCTTCGAGTCGTCAAGCCTAAGGGTGGTTAGGATGTATACGGAAATAGCGTAGAACGGTATGGACACTATGAATGGTGCGAGCCTAGATACGTAGGTGAAGAGGACGCCGGAGGCTATCTGGGCGGGTGTGCTCACTAGGAGGGGTACAACGCTGAACATGGCCATAAGCCTTCCTCTGAGTTCAGCTGGGACAACGTTTCCCTGCAGACTCTGGATGGTTGGGCTTGTGAGCGCACCACTCACACCCCCAGTCATACTCCAAGCGATGAGGTCGTTCATACCATTAGCGGAGACGAAAACCAGCATACTAAGAGGCGACGACAAGGCTGAAAGCACGGCGGCCCTCTTCAGGCCGAACCGCTCCACAAAACTCGCGGCTGGAAGAAGAAGAAGTATGGTTGTTAGCGCGCTGAGACCAGTGAGCAGACCGTAATAGGTTGGTGGCAACTTCAGACCTTTAATCACGTATATCGAGACGTAAAGCGTTGACAAACCAGTGGCCACACTTGAGAGAGCCGAATAAATTATAAGCTTCTTTGCATTAGCACTAGCCTGGCGATAGGCGCTTATGTTGTGTCTGACCACCCTTATGACGAATTGAGTTAGGCTCAAACTATCACTCCTTGACGGCTTAAACGTCTCCTTAAGCCTTAGGGCACGCCAAGTCACCGAGACCACACCGAGCAGACCGCTTACAAAGAAGCCTATCTTTAGGCCCTCAACATCGCCGAGAGCCTGCATCAGAAGGCCACCGATAAAAGGTGAGAATACCGAGGGTATGGTTGTGAGGATCGTGAATGAGGCGAACCCTCTCGGCCTGAGCTCGGTTTTCATCGAATCATTCAGTGTAGCGTTAAACGCGGGAGTGTAGAGTCCAGATATCGCCCCCACAGTCACAGGTATAAAGAGCTCTGGCCAACTCTTCACGAAGAAATATATGAATGAGTTGGCAGCTGACACAAAACTGAACACCACTATAACCTTCCTACGACCCCAAGTGTCAGCGATATACCCACCGACAAGGTAGGTTATCGCGGTTACAACAGAGCTAAGCGCGGCTAACACACCTATAAATGGGAGAGGTGTACCAACCGCCTCGAAAAATATGGACTGATACGGGTTAACAATAGAGCCACCCACAGTCCAGAAAGCCGCGGACACTGCTAGAACCCACGCGTTACCAGGAAGATAAAGGGTCCTCAATCGCATTCCTTCAGTCGACATCGAACACACACCAAAGAACTATCCTTTAGGCGTTATGGAAAAAACCACACGCCTTATACACGTATGACAAACAACGCAAAAAATTTTGGAATAAGGAACCCAAATTTTCTAGAAACCTTCGGGCTCACTTACATGAACCACTGCCACCAAGTGGTTCTAACTTTATAGAGCGTATTTAGTATCGATTAACTATTGTTTAAATGGTTTGAATAGCGTAAGAACGTTTCTAGAAACTTCCGCCTTAACACTATCCGCATATTATTATTGCTGATGAGAATGACGGTTGAAAGACAGAAATTTGACTTCTTGAACCTGAGCGTGAGAGGTTTAGTTGTTTTATTAATGACAAAGAAGAAGGGGTATATCTGTACACAGGATGTACGCAAGCTATACTCGCTTCACAAGAGGTCTAAGAGAAGCGCTGGCTTCCTAGTAAACATGGTGGAAAACGGTCATCTGAAACGCGTGGCAAGAGATAGATACGTCCTAACACCCAAAGCAGAACTAGCGATTGACCTACTTATGAAGAAGCTCCAACTACTAACCCAAGAAGAAGCCGACAGCAAGATTGAACAGATAGTAAGCGTCTGAGTCCTCCTAGGCTGAGGAAATTCCTGCATCAAAACGCTTCCTTATCCCTTCTTTAATCCAAGGAAGGTGGTGGGTGGGTTTCACTACATGGACACACCTAGAGAGGGGGTGACACCCACCTCACAGTGACCTCCTACGGCGGTCAGAAAGCACTGAGGCCACGATTCGATATGAGCAATAGCTAAATAGTCTAAAACAATTTCTCAGGTGTTAAACCCTTATTGGAACAGCGGCAAACAAAACAACTACACAGTGTTGGGGGCTAGAACCACTAAAACCACTCAATCCAGATTACTAGACTAAAGACCTTCCTTAACTCGGAGAGGTATGAGTAGTATGCCAGAGGATTTAACTATTCTGATTTCACCCAGTCGTCATACTTGTTAAGCGTTAGACATACTAGCCTCGAGAGCCAATGAGCTCCCCCGAACATGAATAACGGGCTTTCTGCTTTTTCCATAATCATCAGGCTCGATCTTCCCAATAAGAATCGTGACGGCCACTATCGGTGCACACAGATGTGAGCTCCTCCCTTCGCGCACTCCAGACGCTAAGCGCTGTATCGCAATCCCGCTTAAACTTTTTGTGATTCCACTCTTCAAAGATTAGGCCTTGACTCTATGACAGGTCGATACGGATGGTAGAGTCTCCGTAAGCCTTAAATATTTTATTAGGGTTACCCTAATGATTTATGATGGACCTTTCACAGATATTAAACCCACCCTCTGGTCTCACACTCACCGAAATCATATTGATCTCGTTTATACTGGGAATGATGCACGGCGCCACCCCAGATGAACACACTTGGCCTATAACCTTTAGCTACGCAATAGGTAAGTATTCAACCAAATCGGGCATGAAGGCAGGCTTCCTTTTCTCGGCTGGCTTCACCCTGCAGAGAATGCTTCTAACAACACTCGGCTTTATAGGTCTCGCAGCGTTCTATCAGAGATACAACCTCGATGGACCAATCTACATTGTCGTAGGGATAGTCATGGCTATTGCTGGGTCATATATACTAAAAGGTAAATACATACACCTACCAGTAGACCTGCTATTCAGAGGAGGAAAACACCATTCGGAGCAAACAGAGAGGCTACCAATGCACGAATCACAACTAAAAGATGTGCCACTAAAGATGACAGTTGTGCACGGACTCATAGCCGGCTTCGGGTTCGGGGCGTACGCCACGATTATAACCTTCGTGCTCGCACCCCAAGTACCATCAGTGCTCTACGCCCCACTCCCAGGATTATTCTTCGGCCTAGGCACCATGAGTATGCAAATCATTTTTGGAGCCATGTTTGCAAGTATAGCAAGGATAAGAAAACTCGACGAGGACGAAGTTAAGTACATTGGAAGATCCACGGCTGGAAGAACACTCTACTATGGAGGCATGACTTTCAGCGTTGTCGGCCTGATAATTCTCCTCCTACCCACAATTGACTCCATAGCCATCCCCACCGGTAACCCCATACCAAACCTAGACGCCATAAATATCGGCTTCCTCCTAGCGGTTGGAGTAGTGGGTGGAATAGGTGTAATAAGCATCATAAGATCCATGCGGGAAGTAGAGAGAGTAAAACGCCGGGACGCCCTGGCTTCACCGCACAGTCAAGCGGGGTGAAGGTTAACGCGTTCAATAAGTTTTTCAAAGAGTAAAACGCACCACATCAACGTGTTGTTAACATTCAACCCAAGCACACAGTCTCCAAACAACCATAATATAGACACCGTTAGACTTCAGGTTGAAAAAGCCGTAAGGGGAACCCACAACCATTATAAACCCTTGAATCAATATCTAGGTGAGCGGGGTTGTTCGGCCTAAGCGACAAGGAAGCCAGATATATAAAGACACTCGAAAGACTCGGAGGATCAAACGTAAGACTCAGAGACCTAGCCAAAGAGATGGGTGTGTCCACTCCAAGCGCACTCGAAGAGGTAAGGCATCTCATGGCTAAGGGCATAGTGTTGAACAACCACGGCCACATAGAGCTGACGCCGAAGGGTAGAAACGCGCTGGAAACCCTTAGAAGAGCGCACATCGCGCTTGAAACAATCTTCGCAAAGCAGGGTCTCACCGTGGAGGAAGCATGCAACGAAATCCACACATTCGACTACGCTGTACCCGAACACTTAGTACAGAAGCTTTACGAGGCGGCGGGGAAACCCATACTCTGCCCCAAAGGAAAAGCCGAGTGCTAAACCACAAAACCACGCTAAAGACTTAACGGAGAAAGTGGATGTTCGATAAGCTCTGCAATAGTAACACTCAAGGGTTATTCGAACACTTCACCTAATCCTGCATGCTAAACAACTCCACATGATTGGTAATATGTTAACCCATTTCTAAACTTCTTTTCAGCTAGGCGGTCCTCAACTAAATACTCCAAGTATGTCTTAGTTTGTAGTAAGGCGTAGGATAAACCAGCCCGCACGGTGTTCGGGTCCCAGACCAAGCTTTCACCGTAGAGCGACCTAGCCACTTCGAAGAGTGTGCGTGGTTCCTTGATTATCCTCTTTACAGTTTCAACCCTCCCCAAATACTTTTGCCTAACGGCTTCAACCCATTTCCAAGCAGGCTCAAGCACCCCTCCGTGGCCGGGCCACAGCGAATAGACACCGAGCGAGCCAAGTTTGGAGAGTGTTCCAAAATAGGCGTGGAGATTATCTATAAGTAGTGTTTGGGTGTCCAATAGTGTGTCGCCGCAGAGCCCCACCCTACTGCCAGATAGGTATACTGTGGAGCCAGGTGTGTGTCCCGGTGCCTCCAAGGCATGTAGACCATATTTTTCGGAGTTGACGGGGAGTGGTGTGGGTTCTACGTGTGCAAAGTGGGCTTTGAGCCTCCGTGTATTGAGCGCAAAAGCGCTCTGAACCAATCCTCTAACCTCTGGCTCCCCCAACTCATCTATAAGCCTCCCGAACTTTTCAGCGGTTTTACCCACTGGGTCAACAACCCATTGGAGGTCGCCTGGGTGAACGTATACTGCGCACCCACTCTGCTCCTGTAATCTACCAGCGAGGCCCGCGTGGTCAACGTGTGAGTGGGTTAGAAGTATGGCCTCTATATCCCCGATCCTCGAGCCCTCCTCTGCTAGCGCGTGCTCAACCTGCCTGTAGCATTCATCGGTAGCTGGCCCAGCATCCACCAAACACACAGACTTACCCAACTTAACAATGTATATGTTTACGGCGTCATAGGGTGGGGGTGTGCTCAGTCTAAGTAGCTTTATGTCCCGGGATACGCTTAGTAGACCCAAACTCGACGCACCTATACTCTACCTGAAATTTTGACGCCCCCAACCACAATTGGGGTGTGAGGTAGCCCCACAGCATGACACGTTCTCCTCCAACTTAAACTATGCTTTTTAGTAGGTCGAGTATGTTGACTCCAATCATTGTCTCCTTTAACGGGTGTTTTATTGAGCCGTCCTCAACATAGTAGCCAGCTGACACCATGGCTGAGAGGTCTCCTGACGCAGGGTTAGGCCTATCACCCGTCCTAATAAGGTAGACTCCTCTTCTAACGTGTGAGATCAACTCATCTACCGAGCCTTTTTCCGCATCCACCACTGTGTTTATTGTTCCTACACCCAAATCCTGGGCGCCGATGAAGCCGTTACCAGTTGGTGCTTCACCCATTTTCTCCGCGCTGTAGATGTTGTGTAGGTAGGTTTTGAGTTCTCCCCCATCTATTATAGATTTTGTGGTGGTCTCAATTAACTCATCGTCGAACTCCCTGTTATAGGGGCTACCATCAACTCGGACCTCCTCACGCATCCTTAGGATGGATGGCGCTTCCCGCGTGGCCTGGTGGGGCCGCGTGGTGCTACCAAGCCTTGTGGGTGGGTGCGTCCTGACACGAGGAGGCGGAGCGGAGTGACCCCGATGAACCCGTGAGCTCCCTATATGATGCCGTGAAGTCCAAGCTCCACTACGCATACGACAGGCATGCTGATGCATATCTACGTGCGCCTACATAGAGTGAAACCCCAAACCTAATATCCCCGAAGTCTGAATACTGAACAAGAGAAGAGAACTTGTCCACAAGCCCCTCGTCGAAGGAAAACATAACTTAGATGTGTGTTTGCGGGTTTAAGGCTTTCGAGCTTCTTCTATAGCCTCCATTATCCTCTCAGCCAACCTCCTTGAGATACCTGGGACAACCAGCAGGCCCTCCACACC
>CADDZQ010000021.1 GCA_902812505.1 archaeon | reverse complement strand
AGATGTACAAGCAGGGATTACTCTACATAGATAGGTTCCCCGTTCTCTGGTGCCCCAACTGCTCCACGGCCATAGCTCAAGCAGAGACGGGATACGAGGAGCGTGACGGCGTTCTCTACACTGTGAGATTCGAGGTTGAAGGTGGGGGCTATCTAAGTATAGCCACCACCAGACCAGAACTTATTCCCGCATGTCAAGCCATAATGGTCAACCCTCAAGACCGTAGATACACCCACCTTGTGGGTAGGCGTGTTAAGGTGCCATTCACGGAGCGCTATGTGAACGTGCTCCAAGACCAAGAGGTTGACACCGACTTTGGGACGGGTGCAGTCATGGTGTGTAGCTATGGGGACGAAACCGACATCAAGTGGATTAAGCGATACTCATTACCCACATCACAAATAATTGATGAGAAGGGTCGTTTTACCGCCCCAGAACAAATCAAAGATAAAAGTGTGAGTGAAGCGAGAAGGGAACTGGTGGACATACTCAGGTCCACTGGGGCTATCCTGGAGGAGAAAAAGATCAGACACAACGTTCTCATACACGCTGAGAGGTCTGATTGCAGGGCGCCCATAGAGTTCCTAGAGAAGGAGCAAGTGATGATCAAAACCAAATCCCTTCTCGACAAAGTCTCCGAGGCAGCATCACATATAGTGTTCCATCCCCTCTTTATGAAGGAGAAGTTAAATGATTGGATTGCGAGTGTTGAATGGGACTGGATAGCTTCGAGGCAACGGGTTTTCGGTACACCCTTCCCATTCTATCACTGCGTAGACTGCGACTCGCTTATACCCGTCCCCGAGGATAAGCTTCCGTTTGATCCACGCAAAAGTGAGACTCTATTTAAAACCTGCCCAAAATGCGCTTCGAATCGTGTGGACCCGATTCTAGATGTGTGCGATGGTTGGATAGATTCAAGCATCACACCCCTCTTTGTCACGGGTCAATACTCTGAGCGCAAACCCCTAGGTGAAGCGTACCCTGTGGACCTTAGGATTCAGGGGCAAGACATTATACGTACCTGGCTCTTCTACACAATTTTCAGGTGTTCCGTGCTAACATCCAAGCCACCCTTCAAAGAAGCCCTAATCCACGGTTGGATCCTTGATGCACAGGGCAAGAAAATGTCCAAGTCAAGGGAGTCTCTGCCACTAAAACGTATAGTCGAAGAGTATGGCGCCGACTCGCTACGCTACTCACTCATGACGTTTTCCATCGGAGCGGATTTCGAGTTCACTCCGGAGTTCGTAAGGAGAGGCAAGCTCTTCATGCAGAAGGTTTGGTCAGCCTACAGGTTCTCAACACCATATATAGGCAGCATCAATAAGCACACCTCCAAGTCCCCGGTTGACAACTGGATACTTCAAAGATTAAAGGATACGGTTACCCGGATGACAAAATACTTTGACTCCTACGAACTCAACGATGGGCTAGAGGTTTTTCACAACTTCTTCTGGCATGAACTGTGCGACGAGTACCTTGAAGCCATAAAGCACAGGGTCAGCTATGACGAGGACGCGAAGAACACTTTATCACAGGTCATGTGGACTTCTCTACGGTTGCTAGCACCCATAATGCCCCATCTAGCCGAGGAAATATACCAGCGGTTATTCCTAGACAAGGATAAACCCAGTATCCACGCCGCGGAGTGGCCCTTACCCCAGGAGATCCTCACAGACGACAAACTCGCCGAGCTTGGCTCCAAAATCATCTATACCATAAAGGAGGCAAGAAAAGCTAAGGCGTCAAGTAATATCCCATTAGGTCAGAGAGTGCCCAAGGTGGTTATAGGCATTCCACAGGATTATCAGGAGGTTGCCTCAGAAAAGGACACAATCAGAAGCACCCTGAGGGCTGACGAAGTAGAATTTGTGATCGACTCCCAGCCCAAACCGTGGGCCAAATACAACGCCTAGCGGGGTTTCGAAACGCTTCCTCCACGTCATCATAGGAGAAACGCTATTACAACCGCGAGAATACCCGATATGAATATCCCATCAAAGGTGCCCGCTCCCCCAATGCTCACTATTTGGGCGCGTAGCCTAGATATTCTTCTCAGGTTTAGTAGGTCGGCCCCAATCAGGGTGCCAAGAGAGCCACTTATGTAGGCTAAACTAAATAGGAGTGGGGAGCTTCCAAGCGATACCACGAGCGCTGAGACAGCCGCTACGATTGGGGGTATGAAAGCGGGCATAACTATGCCAACTCCTTCAACAGGCTTCGCAAGCTTGTAGCAAACCAGTGTTACCAAAAGTATGCAAAGCAGTATCTGCGGCGTGTGGGCATATTCACGGTACCAGAGGTAGGCTGATATCGAAGCAGGAATCAGCGCGCCCCCAACATTCACAGCTATCACGGTTTTCTGCTGGGTTGTCACTATGGAGGGTACAGGGTAGGTTACACCGTAGAGCGTATAATACTCAACACGCACTATTGGTTGATTATTCGCGATCTTAAAGACAGGTATATTGATCGCGCTACCCGCCAAGCTTAGTACTATTATAGCGAAAGCTGCAAACGGCGTGAAGCCCAGTTGTTTGAACACCTGGGTTACCCCAAGTATTAGGAGGGGAACCAGTATGATTAGTAGTAACAAGATGAGCAAGTAGAATAGTAAACCCATGGCTGGTGGATAAAAATACTTTTTATAACTCAATACGCGTGCACCCTGATGTTACGGGGAAAGCCACGTTATAAACCCTTGTTTTCCCGATTTTGGTCGAGCGCACATTGGACAGATGAGCGTGACCGTGTATAGAGATGTCGATACCACACGACCCGAACAGATCACTAAGGTCGCATCCCAATTCATCCAAGTACTCTTCGCCTTCACCAGCTAACGTTTCCCTAGAAGTGGCGTAGTGTGTGAGTAGAACCTTCCTTTCGCTTTCAACAGTTTCAAAGTATCTTGCGATCTTATGAAGCCTGTTCTGGTAGACCTGTATGATGTTCGGATAATTCCTAAGTTGCCACTTGGTTGGGGTATGTAAAACTCCTAGGGACCCGAATATTGCAACCCTTTCGCCATTGCGAGAGTTGATCACCATACCTTCATCGTCAAGCCAAACAATTTCAGGAAACCTCCGCTTAAGGAGTTCCCTATAGCTAAACCACTCAGAATTACCAAAACATGAGACAATAGGGGCGTCAAAAACTTCGCGCAGGTGTTTAAACACCTCCCAGAAAGCGGTTGGATTACCCTTATCAACCATATCACCAGCAAGAAGTATTATATCTGCGTGGCAATGGGAAAGTCGATCCACAAAGGTCTCTAAATATCTCGGCGCATGGACATCACTTACAGCTAAGACGATCAAAAGCCAATCGAATGAATAGCCTTAAACAGTGCTATAGAGTTTTCTAAGCACATGAAGACCAATCAACCGAAGAAATTGAATGGTACACCTATCCACTACTTCTTATTGAGAATGCTCAGCTAAATGGGTTTCCATGCTCTAGTCAAACGACCCTTGCTCCTAGGATCCATAAGTATCGAATAACGGTTTACCAGACGTGGGCAAATGCGGCCTAATCACGAACTTTGTGGCAAACGGCGTATACCTCACTGCTACTGGGCCTCGAGGACGACGGTTTTTCGAGCTTAACGTTCTCGAACCGCTGCCTTAACATGCCTACAAACTCTTTCACATCAGGTGACATGTAGAGTTTGATAACAAACCAGCCCCTACTATCCAGAGTTTGAGAGGAGAGTTCCAAAGCCCTTGAGGCCAAGTCGTAGTGTCTTGCTATGTCGACACTCCTAATACCCGTAAAGCGGGGGGCAAGGTCGCTGAGGAGAACATCGGCTCTTCCACCCAAGGCTCCCAATAGTTCCTGTGGGTCGAGGTCGAATATATCCTTTTGGATAAAGACAAGATTCCCATGTGACGTCACCCTAATATTATCTACGTCAACGGCGACAACCTTACCCATCTGACCTACACGTTCCAACTCGTAACTCAACCACCCGCCTGGAGACGAGCCTAAGTCAACCACCTTGAACCCGCGTACCAAGAAGCCGTACTTGTTGTTCAGCTGTGCAAGCTTAAAGTAGGCTCTACTTGGTACTCCAAGCCGCTTAGCAAGCCTATAGTACTTATCTCTCCCTCTTAATGCTATCCAGTCCACTAAGCCCACCGTTCACAGGTCTACCTTTTAGACCTTTTTTCCTGTTCTTCTGGTTGCTGCTCGTCAGCTTTTAAGAACCATTCTAACAGGAAGTCGCATGTAAGCGGATTATGCTTGGCGCCAGTCTTACACTCATCAAAGAATTGACACGTAAAGCATGGTGTAGCAAACTCAGGATAAGCCGATATGAGATCCCTCCACTGCCTGTCAACCTCCTCCCACTCCACCTTAACATCATCAAGTGGAAAAGTCGAGGCCAGCAAGTCAACATCCAAATTCGACACAGTAGAACGTATATAATACGTCGCAGACCGCTTTAAGTTTAGCTAAGATTATCGATGAAACATATACATAGACACAGAGTTCATATGTAAGGTTGCAGGGACCATGGTTCCTTCGCGAACTGCCCAATGTGCAATTAGAAAAATATAATGGATCATCTGCAACAAAGCCATCACACCACTCTAAGCCGTTTGAGCCTAAGACGGTTTTCTTTATTGAGCATTTCTGTTAGTTGATGGTGTCCGGATAACGGGCGAAGCGATGTTCTCAGCAACGGTCTTGTTGGGGTAGAGGACGTAGTTCTGGAACACCATACCCACATTCCTCCGGTTGGGTGGAAAACTATCCACAAGCTTGCCGTCGATTGGTACGTGCCCAGAGTCCTAGGCCTCAAGTGTGTCCGGATAATCGTTATCCCCCGCCTGGGTACCACGTCCATCAATCCCTAATCTTGACACCATCTGCTAGTTGGCATTAAGCTTAATTATGATTCCAGCGTGTGGGTGTCGGAATATATGAGTTATTATCAGGGTAACGATCTTAGATTGGTAAGCGGGGGCTTAAAGAGTCCCCACAGAGGTAAGAGGAAGTATGAGTTGGGCGGGCCTTTCACTGCCCCAACTGTTGGAGAGCAGACGCTCGTCAGGGTTGAAAGGGTTCGCGGTGGAAGACTAAAACTCAGGGTTGTTAAGGCTGACCATGTTAACGTGGTTGACCCCGCCGGAAAAATCACTAAAACCAAGATTTTGGGTGTGGAGAGGACACCTGCGAATCTAGAGTACGCGAGGCGTGGAATCGTTATTAAGGGGGCTATCGTGAAAACCCAGCTGGGATTAGTTAGGATCACCTCACGGCCGGGTAGGGATGGCACAGTTAACGGTGTACTAGTAGAGGAAAGTAAGAGTTGATACCGAAGGAAGGAGTCAGAGTATATGTAGCCTACTTCGACCGTAATCTGAGCAGGCGTGTGCGTAGGATTCCCCTTACCTTAGCTATACAGGCACCGACTATAAGAGAGCTGGAGGAAGCGTGTAGGGCGTTGGGCTACAGGTTCACTTCTCTACAAGTAAAGCATAGTGCAGTTTGGTGGATGGATGGAGGAGCTGTCGAAATCTCTGGCGTGAAAAAGACGCAGGCCCTGAAGAGTTTAGCGCATGAACTGTTAAAGATTCGCGGTGCCAAGGAAGTGGGCAGGAGATGAGGAAGCTGGGTAAGGTGCTCCATTATTCAAAGGTCTCAAAGAGACTTATCGTTAAATCTAAAGAAGCCGACCCGGTTAGTGGGTACGTGGCTGATAAAACGGGGTACATAATAGGGAAAGTAGATGAGGTATTCGGACCCACAGGCGAGCCATACTTTGCTATAAAACCATACTCAAAGATAGAGCCAACCAAATACCTCGGGGAGGAGGTCTTCTTGGTGCCGTATTCAGAGCAGAAAGGGGAAACACGTAAAGGGTCAAGGAAAGCTTCCCTAAGAGCTGGTAGAAAGAATTCAAGGTAAAGATTTAAGCAACACACGGCGTATGAATAGTGCTTTGAACGCGGACACTGCAACATCATCGGCTCTACCCATGCCTCTGAAAATCATAAGCTGTGGTTTTAGAACACTACAAACACTTATAACAGGGGGGAATAAAATCTGTGAGCGTAGAGTGGTAGCTGATCTAAATCCCCGCTATTCAGGGGTAGCCTGCAAACTGGGCTACAACCCAACATTCTGAGGTGGGAGAGTTGAGCTCGCCCATCCGCACCATTGCTACACACATAAAGCACCGTGTGTTAAACTATACATTGGGTTGGGTTTACAGGTTCTATGCGTGGAGATTAGAAAGTAGGGTTATGATGCACCCCAGGCCTAAGCATATAGGTATAATCTTGGATGGGAACAGGAGGTGGGCTCGGGAGCGAAGTATGCCTCCCACATATGGCCACAGAGTGGGCTACGATAAAGCTAAACAGGTTTTAGAGTGGTGCTGGAAGCTGGGAATACAGACGGTTACTGTGTATGCGCTTTCATTGGATAATATGAAGAAACGCAACCCTGAGGAAGTGAGTAACTTGATAGGTTTGGTTGAGCACGCGGTTGAGGAGCTGAGTGTGGATCCACGGATTAAGAACAACGCTGTGCGCGTTAAAGTCATAGGGCGGAGGGAGCTGTTACCCCCTAAACTACTTGAGAAAATAAACACCTTAGAACAGGATACATCGCATAACACCAAACACAACCTCTTCCTCGCGGTGGGCTACAGCGGTAGGGCGGAAATAATAGACGCTGTCAGGAAAATCGTCAAAGACGCTACCTCAGGTGCGCTGAGCTACGAGGGAATAGATGAACAGGTGTTCTCAAAATATCTGTACACGGCTGGTGCAGACGACCCAGATCTTATACTAAGAACGGGCGGCGAGACGAGACTAAGCGATTTCCTACCATGGCAAGCAATATATTCTGAGTTCGTTTTCATGGATGTACCATGGCCAGACCTTAGAAAGATAGACTTTTTAAGAGCTATAAGAACCTATCAATCCAAACAGAGAAGACTTGGTGCGTAGTGCATCGGACTCCAACCCGGCTAGACCACCGCCATACATTGGTCATAAGCCTTCACCCATATTTTTACCACGACCAAAGCGCTTTGATTTATTCGTATCGACCATTATAGCCTGTTAATATTAATCTGGCATTCAGTCAATCAGTCTTGAAAGCGCATTCGCAAAGACCGGAGGCGTTCTGAGAGCATCATAGTAATATTGGTTCTCCACTACACTTGGCCCCCCGTACCACTCTCAGGGTTTGAAGCCTGCGCCTGACCCGAGAAAAACCTGGTGTTAACCCACTTTTCAAGCCTTAAGGACAATACGGCCATAAGAATTGTGAGTAGCGTAGCTGAGAACATAAGTATTAGGAAGCCTTCAACCGCTCCAATTGTTACTGTGCCCCCAATCAGATTGGTGAGAATATAGAACACGGCCGGCCGCAAACTCAAAAGCAGTGTGGCACCAGTCACCTCCTTCCAGAAGCGTGGCGCACCTTCAAGGTAGGTTGTGGCCACTATAGAGGAAAAGTAGACTATCAAGGCTAACACATAGTAGTCGAATGTGCCTTTGATGATGAGGGAGACGCTCTCAGCGGGGTTCACGTGGCTCAAAACTATCTCCACATCGGTGAATACGGCTACAACAAGCACTATTAGGCTTACAACCCTGCCTATAAAGTAGATAGGTTGCTTTTCCCATTCCTCCTCTATAACCTCAGGTACATTGAACCCCCTTATGGTCATTATAATACCAATAACCAAGCCGATCGCATAGAAGGCATAGTAAACGTATGCGGATAGACCCGCGATAGCGAGCGCCGTTGAAGCTATTATTAGTAGGCCGGGTATACCCAGTGTGTACTTAATGAACCTCGGCTCAGTGAGCCCTTTCCTTATATAGGATGCGAGCACACGATAGTTCTCCTCTATCCCCTTAGAGTACTGGACTGTGACCCGTTGGACGGAGAATAAGGGTAGGAGGGACTGGATTATGGGTATAACTCTTTCATCATCACCCCCATCACTCACGAAGACCACCCCCGAAGGGTTGAGCCTCTCTTTGACTTCGAGTACCTCACGTCTAATGTTCAGGTCTGCTTCAACACCTCCCTTAACACTTCCTGAGACAACCGCTATCTCTGCGTTCTCAACACCCTGTGACTTTAGAAGATCAAGCTGCTTTATTGCGCCGAAAAGGGCGTTCACATCAGTATCCTCGGGGGTAATGAGCGCAAGCTTGGTGGCTACATCCAAAACGTTCTCTCTTCCAAAGATGGGTGTCTTAACCCCACTCTTCGAGACATCATCATCGATGTCCACTGCGAGGACAACAATCTTCTCTTGCATCAGCCCCATTTAGATTAGGGTTCATAGAGATTTAAAATTGGTGTATCACTCACCCAGTTTTTTGGGTGAATCCTGCTGTCCCCCCAACTCATCTGCTAAGAGTAATGCCTGCAACTCTTCAAAGTTGAGCTTCTCACCCTTATCGAGCTTCTCCTTGGCCTTCGCAGCTTTCTCGACAAGCACCTTGTTCACTCTAGCCCTCTGCTCGAACTGCGAGCGCTGACGCATCTCCCTTCTATCCTCTCTGATCTGAAGCCTCACCGCGTTGAGCTCCGCCTGATACTTTATAACTTCGTTGGCGTGTTGAATATAGCGTTGGTGACATTCGTCTGCTTCAGCCTTAACCTTTTTGGCCTCGGCCAAAAGCGACGCAGCCCTGCTTCTTACTTCATCCAACTCGCTAACAGTGTTCCTAAACTGATCCTTAAGACGCCTGAACTCGTTTAGCTTCTCATCATACTGCCTTTTTAACTCCAACGTCTCCTTGTACACTTCCTGCTTCTTTTTTGCAGCCTCAAGCTTCGCCTCTAGCTCTTCTATCTCCTTCTCCAAGTTCTTAGCAGCAAGAGTGGACATAGAACGCGTCTGATACTCCCACTCCGCCTTCTGTAGCGCGGCTTCAAGCCGCTGCACCTGCTTATCTATCTTATCGATGGCGGCTACCTCTGTCTCCCTACCTTTCAGTTTTTCGTGTAGCTGTTGGAGCTCCTTGAACACCACATCCTTTTTTGCTCTCACATCCCTAAGCGTCTTGATAAGGTCGTCCCTTCTGTTTTTGAGCTGCTTATACTCTGTTATAAGTCTTTTAAAAGCAGCGTTCAACTCATCCCTCTTATTGGCTTCGGCCGAAGCCAAATCCCTCTCTTGTTTTATCAATTCCTGAAGCCTTCTCGCCTTTTCTTCAAGCTCATCTAGTCCGCTAAGCAACTGATAGCATCGCCTTCTTCGCAGGTAAACATAGCTCAACCAGTTGTAATATAAGATTTTCGGGGTTTACAGAGTTGACAAGAAGCACCTAAGCTAAAATACCAATCACGTACACATAAAGCTAAAAACACGCTAAGCCGGTAACCCAATACCGCAAGAAGCGTAAGGCAGGAGGTTGGTGTAATGGAAGCGGGTTTAGTCGGTGTCGTCAAACGCGCTGCTGCCGGGGTCCTCAACTTCTCCTCCAAGAAAAACCCGCTGGATTTCAGCGTGGAGCTCTGGGATTCCGCTCAACTCCTGAGAGGAAACAGGAATAGGGTGGGAGGGGCCTGCGACCTCGAAAACATCCTCCACGAGTCTGGCGGAGAGTGAGCTCACAAGGCTGCGCCCTCTGCTTAACACATTCACAAAGTCTTCAGGGTATTCGAAGTAACCCATTATGCGCTCAAGCTCCCCCTGGCTTAGCGTATCGGCTTTGCTGATCACGTTTATGGTTGGCACGCCGAGCCTGAGGGATGAGCTCGCGGAGAGCAGGAGGAGGGATGCGAGGCCGCGGGGCTCTTGGGCTATCGCTGGGTCTAGAAGGAACACGGCAGCCCTGTCCACATCAAGGATGCTATCTAATAAGAGCGGGCCTATCTCCCTGAATGCGAATAACTCTAGCTGACCGGGTGTATCCACGAGCAAGTAGTCGGCTTCGACCTCGCTCAACTCATCCATTAAGGGTTTGAGGTCGGCTGCGAGCATATCCATTGCGGCCACAATGGCTCCATTTGGGCCCAGCACGCGGTCGAGGAGAAGCTTGCCTATCGAAACATGGTTTCTCACATCAACATCCGGGTTGTAGGGTAGTGTGACCACCGCGGGGTCTAGGTTGAGTGTGACCGCGCTCAAACCCTGGTCTGCGAGGTACTCGGAGTACGCCTTCACAAGCCAAGTCTTGCCGCTGCCAGCCGTACCCATGAAGAAGATGGTCGCTAGCAAGGTTAGTCCACCACTCTGCCCCCTATCCTAACAACTTCCGCCCTAAGCTTTTCAGCCACACTAGAGCAGAGCTCCCTAACACGCGGGTTATTCGAAACAGTGTATACGTGCACCTCTATCAGGGATTCACCCTCCGAGCCCTTGGGGTGGCTTTTGATATACACGTATGGAGTCTTCCTCACTAGTTCGGCTATGAGTGGGGCCAAGGTGGATTCCGGTAGACCCGCGACCCTAACACTCTGCTCGAAGAGCTCCCCCTCCTGTGGAAGAAATGTGTCTGCGTGCTTTAAAAACATCCCCTTCACTTCCTCTGGAACACCTGGAAGACACACTATGCGCACACCTTTGTGCAACAGAGTGAACCCGGGAGCAGTGCCGACAGGGTTCTCAAGAGGAGTCGAACCCTCTGGGAGCTCCGCCATCTTACGCCTCTCAGGTGTGAGAGGCAGACCAAGCGACTCATATTTTTTTGCTACCATGGTAAACGCAGCCTCGTTTAGAACGAGATTTCTTCCCAACGCTTTGGCCACTGCCTGCGCGGTTATATCATCGAACGTGGGTCCAAGACCACCTGTTGTTATGATGGTCTGCGCCCCACTAGTGATTGAATAATCGAGCTCTGAGCCAATCCACGACTCGCTGTCCCCAACACACGCTATGCGTTCAACCGTGTGGCCACGTCTGGTTGCCTCCGCTGATAACCATGAGGCATTTGTGTTAACAACCCTACCTATGAGCAACTCGTAACCAATACTCAGAATCTGAATGCGCATATGGCCCACAACAAATATGGATAGCACAAGCGGCTGCTATTAGCGTGGCGGCCAAAAACATGCGTGGACTACGCACAACAACTTAATCAATACCCACACACCTTTGGTGAACTGGGTCATCACATGATCGTGTATGGTTCCTCCTCCACACAGCTTGCGGCGGACTTATCAAGGCTCCTCGGGGCTTCGGCCGCCCGTTTCGAGACAAAGGTTTTCCCAGATGGCGAAAGCTACGTTCGCCTCCCTAGAATTGACGGTGTAGAGAAGACGCTTGTGGTGAACACAATGTACCCCAACCAAGACAAACGACTCGTCGAAACCCTGCTTATGTGTGACGCACTCAAGAGAAACGGTGCGAAGAAAATAGCCCTGGTCGCACCGTACTTAGCATACGCTAGGCAGGACAAGGTTTTTCTTCAAGGAGAGCCAGTGTCCCCCCAGCCAATCGGCCAGGCGTTAAAGTGTTCAGGTGTGGATGAAATGTTTGTCGTAGAGGCACACAGCGATGAGGCTGTGAGCGCCCTGGGTTTGAAGTGCTGGAACGTCAGGGTGGTGGACTCAATGAGCAGAGCTGTGTCGAGCCTCAATAAAACACCACAAGTGGTTGCCGCACCCGATGTAAAGGCGTCGCATAGAGCTAAGGCCATCGCTGATAGGTTAGGCTTAGAGCTCATCGTTTTCTCTAAGCAACGCGACAGGCTCACGGGTGAAGTGATAACACACCCAAGCACAGAGGTGGATGTCAAGGGTAAAACAGTGGTTTTTGTGGATGATATAATAAGCACGGGGGGATCCATAGCCTCAGCTGCACGCATCGTTAAGGAGGCTGGCGCCCAGACAATATTCGCCGTGTGCGTCCACGCACTAATGGTGGGCGGCGCTGAAGAGCTCCTAGCGTCCAGTGGGGTGTGTCGGGTCATCGGCTCTAACACGGTTGAAAACCGATTCACCTCTTACAGTGTTGCACCAGAACTCGTAGAGGAGCTCCGAAGACACGACTTCCAAGAAGGGTGATTGAGCCTTACGATGAATAGTATAGAGGTGTTTGTAAGGCCCGCTCAGGATTTTCCGGAGCTCAACCTAACAGAAGCAAGAACACTGTCGAGAATGTATGGAGGAGACGCGGGACGTATATCCAACGGTGAACTCGTGTTCGAAGCACCATTAGATAAGGCTCAACGCCTGCTCTCGCGGATGTGTGGCTCTAGGGAGGCAGGCTTACTCTTAGGAGAATACGCTAAGCAGGATATTCCACATGCAGTGCGACTAGCAGCTGGCATCATAGGGTCTATGCGCTACAAGGTTGTAGTGGAGCGGGGGCAAAGAGACCTGATCACGGAGATTGTACACAACATGAGAGGAACCGTGGACGTCAGGTCACCGGATGCCATACTCAGGGTCACCAAGAGCGGCGGCTCGTACACCTTGAAGCTTATTTTGGGTACAGCGAGGGTGGTGCTCAGCAAGCTACAGCCGAAGAAGTGGGTTTACTTCCACCCCGGAGCGCTCCAACCCTTTTTCTGCGGTTTGATGTGTAACCTCGCAGCCTGTCCCGACGGCGGCCTATTACTTGACCCATTCTGCGGTGTAGGTTCAACTCTTATAGCAGCCTCAAAATTGGGGTTAAACGCGGTCGGCTGGGATATAAGCAAGAAGCAAGCATATGGCTGTAAGAGGAATATAGCCTTCCTAAGACTAGGCGGGGCGCTTGGTGTCCTGAGAGCGGACGCTGCAAACCCGCCCTTAAAGTCGGGTATCATTGATGCAGCGGTTTTCGACCCCCCGTACGGAAAAGTGTCCAGTCTCTTCGGAAGAAGCTTTGAAGTGTTACTAGCGGAGGTAGCAGAAGGTTTGTGGCGCATTCTTAAGCCGGGCGGTTTTGCGTGTTTCTTTACACCTCTTGGTAGAGGATTGGATGTGTTTGTCTCAAGGGGTTTTAAGCTTACGTATACCTACACTATACGTATTCACAGTGGGCTCACTCGGATGCTTGTGGTTGTAACAAAGGTGGCCTAGTTGACCAAACTAAGCATCCACTTCATCGGTACTGGCTCTGGTGCACCCAGCCTGACGAGGGGCTCCCCGGCCATAATGATAAGACGTGAAGGCGTGGGGTTGCTTTTTGACTGCGGTGAAGCTACACAGCTCGCTATGCGTAGACAAAGGCTAAGATTTCGTAAGCTAGAAGCTATCTTCATCTCACATATGCATGGAGACCACGTGCTCGGATTGCCTGGCCTAATCATGACGCTCAACTTAAACGCAAACCCAGAGGGTCTAGCAATATATGGTCCACGGGGCATTGGTGACTACTTGGAGTGCGCTTTTAAAGCAACGCTCTTTCAGCCCAGATTCAAGCTCAAAGTTGTTGAACTCGAAGAGACACCGTCACCCACCCCAGTACACCGAGGCGATGACTTCAACGTGTACGCGGTTTCCTCTAGACATGTTGTGCCGAGTTTTGCGTATGCTCTAGTAGAAGATGATAGGCCTGGTGAATTCAATGTTGAGAAAGCGCTTGAGCTAGGTGTACCACGGGGGCGACTGTGGGGTGAGCTCCAGAAGGGTAAAAGTGTAGAGGTCGATGGTAGGGTGGTCACACCCGAGCAAGTTCTCGGCCCTAAGAGAAGGGGTAGAAGGGTGGTGTATTCGGGGGACACTAGACCATGCGACACCGTGCTAGAGCTTGGACGGGGCTCCGATGTTTTCATTCATGAAGCGACATTCACCGACGACCACCTAGAGGAGGCCCAAGCGGGGGGCCACTCAACCATCAGCGAGGCTTTGGATGTAATAAGGAAGTCGGGATGCAAGATGGGTGTAATCACAAACATCGGTCAGAGAACACGGCCCGAAGACCTAGAAAAACTCATCCTCGGCGGCGAGTCTATCATCGTGGCGTCTGACGGGCTTACGCTTGAGGTTCCGCTTAGATAACTCGTCGATAGGCACGCCAGCAACTGTGGGTGTGGCAAGCCAGTCTAGAACCGCCTGTGGGTTCTCTGCCTCCACCCTAAAGGAGATAGGGCCCAAGGGCGACTCTGAATGTGTTGAGCAAAACACGGCTACACCCACATACGCCGCCTGCTTATGCAGATCAAAGCTGAAGGAGCGCCCACGCATAGTGCGAGCCATATAAGAGCGGGCCACGTCAAGGGTCTTCTGTTTTCTTATAATTCTTCTAAGGGACGCCAAACTCTCCCTACCGTAGGCGACGCCTTCTAAGAGCTCGTATAACTCGGTTCTCTCTATAGTTTCTAGATGGGGGAGGCGCACCATGTTTGTAACAGCCCGGACAACCTTATCCCGATCCTCTGTTACGTAGACCCTAACCCTCCCAACGACAACAGTGTCTCCGTCACTCATCAATTCTATCATCCCATTCATTCAAAAAAGTGTTACCTGCACAGCCCTTTATTGAATATATAACCCAAACGGCACAAGTGGAAATCTGGGCATCACACTGCTTGTTGTGCCAGTTTCAAGATGGGTTGCTACTGCCCGTTACCAGTGGTGCAGAGTTTTTTTAGCAGGTTTATGCACTCTTTTTTGAACTCTGTTTGGGAAACGCCTTCGTTCACAAGGTGGTAGTCGGCTAACACCATGAGTGAGCCAAGGCCAAGCGCCAGTTCCACCTGGTCTCTCTGTTCGAATTCTTCGAATGTCTTTGGGTCGTCGGGTTTGCTTCTTGTTGTAAGCCTACTAAAGCGTGTCTTCGGTGAAGCATGGACTGCTACGAGAACACATCGCCCGAACCTCTGTTTGAAAAAGAGATACTCATCCACGCTTCTTAAACCGTCGAAAACCACCTTCGGAGTATCTTCCTTAACCAACTCAGCACTCAGGGCGGCCACGGCTGCTGGACCCATCTTTTTACGTATCTCAACGCTGAACGCCTTCATACTTGCGTGGTTAATCTCGCCCACGCGTTTAGCAAGCTCATTTCTTACAACCTCGCCGAGACTCACCACTTGATAGCCGAGCTCAGCAGCGGCTTCGCTAAGCACAGATTTACCTGAGCCCTTAAGACCCGCCGTGCACACCACTAAGGTTTTTGGCATAGATTACCAGCAAAAACTAGTCTTTGTTCACTCTACTTTAACGATGCTTCCGTACTTACCCACGTTGAGCTGGGTTCTGCCACGGAATTCGGTTGTGTATCCGTTCTCGATCCTTACCCTATCCCCCTCACTGAAGCTTTCAATCTGGGAATCCCATAGGGAAAGGTCTATTTGCCCTGTATCATCCTGTAGCACTGCATCCGCAACCCTGCTCTGCTGGCCGCTTCTTAAGGTGACAGTCCTCGGCTCAGATATTCTAACTATGACGCCTTCAACGTTGACGTTTTTGATGCCTCCTCTCACAAGGTCTTTTATCTCCATTCTTCGTTACACCATACAGCACAAAAATAAATACTTAGGAAACCTATAAACTTAATACCCAAAACCTACCGTTTACGCGGGTATCGGTGGGTTGAGAAGCTCGGCGAAGATTGTTCTACCATCAACCCTAGTCACCCTGACCGGCTCAGTCCAACCGCGTGGAGCGCCCCCCACAAGCACCTCGAATCCCATCCAGTTGGTCTTACCCACCCTCTCCACTTCGTCGTACTCGCGTATGGCAACTTCAACGTAAAGCTGCTTTTGGGATAGGATCGCCTGAATTCGCTTACTTGGCGCTTCATACTCACTCAGTCCCTCAAGTCTGAGCCTCTCCTTCATAATCGACTTGGAGTGCTCCGTGTACCCGAGGAACTCGGACAATCTTTCATACGAATACATATACCAAGCAGCTCGGTCACGAAGGATTGTAGGCGAATCATAGTTTACAATAAGGAGCACTCCATCCATGTAGGGCTTCTCTACAAACCTCCACCTTAGAAGGTCCTGGTAGCTGGTTATGTGAGGAGGAGCCGAGGAAGCCTCCATCATAACAGCTTCGAACACAACACGCGCCGCAACCTGACCAAACCTCTCACCGCGTGGAAAGCCCTTGAGTTCCCTTATGAACCTGTAGGCCACAAAGGGATTGAGGTTAAGTTCTGCCACAAACCTTCCAACCCTATTAAGGCCACCACCATCCAAGAAGCCCATCTTAGCAAGCGTCTGCAAAGCGTGGTTTACCATCTTTGGCTCAACCCTTGCAAAGCTCTTAGAGAGAAGCTTCCTTATCTCCTCAGCCTCTCTATAGAGAAGCAATCCGTGAACCCTCTGCACAAGGTTCGTCTCAAAGAAGCTCATCACCGGTTCAGCATCATGGTTTAGTAGGTGCAGTTTAGCGTACCTATACTCGTTAGAGCCCACAGCAAATACCATCACATTCCCCTCCAGGATCTCTTTGCCGTCAACCGGGCTCACCAGAGGCCGCCCAGCCCTGCCAGCCATCTGGAGGTAGTCATTCACGGAGATGCTGAACTCACCCCTCCTTGTGTTCCAAATGGGGTCATAAACCACTACGAAGTGAGCGGGTAGATTAACACCGTATTGTAGTGTAGCGGTACAGAAGAGCGCTTGCACCCCACCGCTTCTAAAACCGTCCTCCGCTGTTATTCTCGAAAGCCTATCCAAGCCAGCGTGATGCACAGCGGTCCTCACACCGAGGGCGGCATAGTACCGAGCCAAACCCTCCGCTTCGAACCTCCTTGGCACAAACACGAGGAACTGTTTGTCGGGGTTATCCTTTATGAGTTTTAACAGGTACCTCTTCTTATGTTTCTCGCTTCTGAACTTTACAGCTTGCTGGACAAGGTTTACTGGTCTGAGCTCCATGGGAACCTCGAACACTTCAACAGGTTTTGTGAACAGCGTGGAGAGCCATCGACCAAGCTCATGGGGGTTGCCGATCGTGGCGCTGAGCGCCAAAACCTGTACGCTGGGTTTGAACTCGCTGAGGAGTATAAGCAACTCCTCTATTACGCCACCCCTCTCATCGTCATCCATGAATTGAAACTCGTCCATCACTAGCAAATCTAGGCCACCAAACCATTCATCCTTTCTGCGTAGCTGGAGGAGAGCGCTTTCATACGTGGCCAGAACAACGTCGCCCTCATACTTTGATGACTCCCTTCTGTAGTCTCCAGTGTAAATATTCACCCTCTTAGTGTCCGATAAAGCTTTGTAGGCAGCCATGAACCACTCCCTAGTGAGCGCCTTAGTGGGCAGAACCCACAGAACCCTATTATAATTCCTGCAGAGCCAGAGCGCTAAGTGGCTCTTACCGCTACCAGTTGGTGCAACAAGCAATACATTCTTACCGCTCAGCACATTATGGGCCACATCATGCTGCCACTCCCTGAGGGAATCATCAGACAAACTTATTCCTTCACCTTTGCCTATACCTTCCCCCCCGCTTACTCATTAGTTTTACCAAGCTAATCCCAACGGTGACGAGTTAGACGCGAAGGCTAATAGGTGGGCTGAGGAGTGTGGTGATGGTATGAGTGGGAAGAGAACCACTTGGCAGAGATGGCTTGAATACAGTCAGTCCAAGACCCTAAGAAGGGTTTTGGGTGTTGTACTCCTAATACTCATAGGCCTCATCGCTAAAACAATACAGACACACTCCCAGTCGCCCTTCAGCTTTAGTCCTGCTCACACTGCTTATGTGGTGGTTGAACTCGTCGCCATACTCGACCCCATAGGCGCCCTCCCCACATTCATGATATTTTTAGGTGACATTGACCAGGCGGGGCGTAGGCGGGTTGTTGAGACCATGACTGGCGTTGTGTTCGCGCTCATGCTCTTCTTCGCACTACTAGGCCAACCCTTACTGCAATTACTCGGAGTGAACGTTACAAGCTTTCAGTTCGGGGGCGGAATAATCCTGCTATACCTTGCGATAGACATGTTAAGCCACGGCTCTGAAGGAAGAAAGATAGATTTGAGCCAAGTGGCGGTTGTGCCACTTGCAACACCCCTCCTAGTGGGTCCCGGCACTATGACCGCGCTAATAGTTCTCACAAACCAGCAAAGTGTATCACTTCTCGATGTGCTTATCGGCTGCATGGCATCAACTTTGATTGTCTACCTCACGTTCTACTTTTCAGAGTACATCTTTAAACTGCTCGGTCAAAACGGTGTGAAGGCAATAAGCAGATTGTTCACGATAATACTCGCGGCCATAGCTGCCCAAATGATACACAACGCCCTGCTTGGGTGGGGTGTGGCCAAATTCTGATGTAGAGAAGGCTTAAGTTTGATCGGGTCAATTGTGTTTGATGGTGGTCTTATGGATTTTGGCTTCAGCGATGAACAGGAACTCTTCAGGCGCACCATAAGGGAGGGGCTCAGCACCCACCTAACACCACGCCTACGTGAAATGGAGGAAAACAGGGAGATACCCCGTGAGGCTATAAGGGAGATGGCTAAGATGGGTCTGCTGGGCATCACCGTGAGTGAGGAGTTCGGTGGGATGCACGCAGACTTTGTAACATCCACGATAGCCGCGGAGGAGATAGGCAGAGCTGACATAACACTCGCGACCGCTGTCTACTTCCTCTTGGAGGCGGGATGGGGCTACATATTCGACAAGTACGGCCAACAGGAGGCCAAGGCTGAGGTACTCCCACACGTGACTTTGGGAGAATACTTCCTCGGCGTGGCGTCAACAGAACCGAGCGGTGGCTCCGATGTAGCTGGCGAGAAAACACTAGCGAGGAGGGTTGATGACAAGTATGTGGTTAACGGGGAGAAAATGTATATAAGTGGAGTGGGTGAAGCCCACAAATATGGGGGAGGCTTCCTACTGTTCACCAAGACCAACCCAGAGCTTGGGCACAAGGGTATGACGATAATCTACACTCCTGTGAGGGATACACCCGGCGTCAGCGTATCCCTCATCAGGAACATGGGTAGAGAGGGCATATCCACAGGTATAATAACCCTCAGAGAGGCGGAGCTACCCCTGAAATACCGTGTAGGGGAAGAGAACAGTGGATTCTACTATGCGATGGAGGGTTTCAACAACGCGAGAATACTTGTATCAGCCGCCACAATAGGCGCAGCCCAAAGAGTGCTCGAAATGGGTGTGGACTACATAAAGAACAGAGAGGTGTTCGGTCAAAAACTGAGCAAGTTCCAAGGAGTACAATTCCAGCTAGCGGAACACTACGCCAAGCTTGAAGCTGCAAGGGCTCTAGTGTACAAGGCTGCTTGGATGACCGATGAATACTATAGAAGCAGTCGATTCAGCCGCTCAGAGGTTGTCAAAAGCGTTTCAGCTGTGAAGTGGCTCGGCCCAACGTTTGCGTTCGACGCTATAAGGGATGTTGCCACATGGTTTGGTGCGTACGGCTACAGCAAGGACTCACTAATCGAAGCAAGCGTTAGGGGAGCTTTCTCATACCTGATGGGCGCCGAGGGCGCACTCAACGTCATGAAGCAGCTTCTTGCAAGGGAGATACTCGGTAGAGACTACGCCTAGCGGGGGATAGGGTCTGAGAGACCCCGGTTAAGCCCCACTTATAAGTGGCCGGGTTGTTGATATTAGCATGATAAAACAGGACTCATCAAATAGCATGGGTGTGAAAACTCATAGTGGGCCCAAGAAGCTTATAACCCTTGTGCCCACGCATCTTGCGAAGCAAGGGTATGACTTTGTGTTTAAGGCGGACGCTGGGCCAGAGTGCGAAACCTGTAGGGTGCGCACAGTGTGTCTCACCAATCTAGAGGTGGGTGTACGATACACTGTGAAGCAGGTTAAGAGCGCCGAGCACTACTGTGCACTCGTGGACTCCAAGGCCAAGGTGGTCGAAGTTGAGAAGGCTCTTTTCAAGATTAGCATTGAGAAGCAAAAGTATATTCCAAGCGCCACGATAAAGTACGCGCCAGTGCAGTGCGATTGGAGGTTCTGTAAAAACTATATATACTGCGTGGATAATGGGCTAACCGAGGGCGTAAAGGTCAAGTTGGAGGAGGAGTGTGGCGATGTGGATTGCCCACGAGGATTTAGGCTAATCTTCGTAGGTATCAGCCAGTAGTCTTCTCAGCCTGCTCGTCCCCGGCTTGGACTGGGGGCTTAGGGGTCTCCTGCGGGGTGGTCTCCGAAGGTTGCGCTTCGGCCTTCTTTTCTTCTTTCAGCTTATAGGTGAATCTTTCAAGGAATTCGACCGTCTCCACGTTATCCAAGTACTTGATGAGGTCGCGCGCCACCCTGATCTTGAAGTTCTGTAGCCCTTCAGAGTACACCACATCCTCAGGTAGCTCAACCCTTACAGTCGTGTCGTTGAAGCTCAGCTTGAACTTTTCGGGGCTTATGGACGGCGTATACCTGTGGATTAGGGCGAGGGCCTTCTCCGCTTGGTCAGTTATGACCTTTTTAACTTCGAACTCATACACTAGGGTTTTGCCGCTGTGCGGGTGGTTGAAGTCAAGCTGAACCCTCCCGCCGCTAATACTCCTTACAACGGCCACCTGTCCATTCACCTCGAGGCGCTGACCCACCTCTGGGCGCACACCCTGTTTGACTAGTTCCCTCTCAGGTATTATCCTGATTTTGCTCTGATCTCTCTCCCCGAATGCTTCGGAGGGAGGTATCTCCACAACCCTCCGCTCACCCACGTTGCTCTTGAGGAGCTCCTTATCCAAACCTGGCACAACCCAGCCTTCGCCTACAACCACTAGGAGTGGTTCATACACCACATCTTCGCGGTAAACACCGTCCCTCTTTGCGACATCCGCCGAAGTGGTGTCGAAGAGTTCCGATGTTTCCTTGATTCGCGCAGTGTAATCCAGTAGTATAAAGTCGCCGTTTTTGAGAGACATTGTTACACACCCATTCACACAAAGGTGTATTAAGGCTTAATGCCCCCTTCTCAGATACCAGCCTTTGTCAACCAGGTTCACAAGTCTACCTGAGCGCTCATCGTAGCGCCCTAGGCCTAGAACATCCCCAGCCCCGTTGACCACGACAACCGTACCGCTAGTGGGGAGGTTTTCTCGCGGCGTTAAACCTTCAAGGTCCCTACCATACAGGAAACGCTGTTCCTCTTCATAGTTTACTTCGACTATACTTGAGAGGCGGCCAAGCCTATAGAGGTGTTCGGCTAAGTCCAAGCCGAGCCGGAACCTCCCCCTCCTGAATGAGCCGGCGAATATTCCAGCGAAGTACACGTTCCTTTTCACCGAAAGTTGCTCTGCAACTCTGAGAACCATGGTGTCGGAGAACGCATACACTTCCCTGTAGCTCAGCTCGTGAACAAGTAGAGCATAGTTGGCTGGGAGTGTTGCCCCACACCCCTCTAGAGCCGAGTTAAAACTCCTAAGCTCATCGGGATTAGGGGGTCTGAGGATGCCTCTTAGTTCTTGGTTACCCTGCATACAAAGAACCCCTCTGTGCCATGCACGTGGGGATAGAATCTAACCCATTTTTTGCTAACCGTTTCACTCGGCGAGCCTAGAGGTGTAAGGCTTGCACCTCTGTCAACCAATCTACCAACAACCTCCTCACCCTCCTCCCTAAAGTAGCTGCACGTGGAGTACACCAGCACACCTCCAACCTTAAGCGCATTATAGGCGGCTTCAAGCAAGGCTACCTGTAGGTTTTGCTGCTCTGCCACGTCCTTGGCTGAGACCCTCGACTTCAAGGCTGGATGCCTTGAGACAACTCCACTAGAGGTGCAGGGTGCATCCAGCAGAACCCTGTCGAACACCATGCCCAGTGAGGGGAGTGAGCGCCCATCCATTTGGAGGATCACGGTGTTTGTGCACCCCATACGTGATACATTCGAGCGTAGCGCAGCCACCTTACCGCGCTTCGGTTCAACCGCCACGAGAACACCCCTGTTCTCCATAAGCTGAGATATATAGGTGGCCTTACCACCCGCGCCCGCTGCCAAGTCGAGCACTGCTTCACCCGGCCTCGGATCTAAGGCTTCAACCGCGTACATTGAAGGGGGACTCTGCACGAAGTAGTAGCCGAACAGGTATTCATGTGTAGTGCCGAGTGGAGGTGTGTCGGGCTCAGCTTGAACCCAGTAGCCGTTTCTAAGCCAAGGTATCCTGCTGAGCTGGAAACCCTTCCCCCCAAGCCTCTGCACGATATCCCTATGGGTTGTCTTCAGAGTGTTAACCCTGATAGCCTTCTTAAGCGGCTTCTCACTCGCCTCGGCGGCCGAGAGCGCTTCCTCCCCGAGCACCCCTACTAGCTTCTCAGCAAAGAAGGGACTATACCCATAAGATTCAACCAGACGTGCAACAACCTGTTCTTTATCCAAAGCACTAATAGGGTTATCTGAGTCAACATATAAGCTTCCACACAACCCCCACCCACGCAAGTAGTAGGTGACGCTTGGAGGAGGCTGGCTTTTGGTTAAGCTTTTAGACACGCAAGGGTTGATTTGGGTGTGGAGTTTAACAAGATAGCGTTCACATCCGACTTCGGCTACAGGGACCACTACGTCGCCGTGGTGAAGGCCACGATACTTAGCAGGGTTACACGTAGCGTAACCTTCGTGGACGTTACGCATGATGTTGGCAGGCAGAACGTTCTACGCGCCGCCTACGCTGTGGGCGTCTCTGGGAAGTACCTAGATGAGGACACGGTGCACCTAGTGGTGGTGGACCCAACAGTGGGCACGGATAGGAGAATAGTCGTGTTCAAGCCTCGTGACCACTGTGTATTCGTCGCCCCCGACAACGGGGTTCTCACCTTGGCCTACGATTGGTTTAGAGGAGAAGTATACTATGCGAAGCCCCCCTCCAAGACTGTTTCGCACACCTTCCACGCTAGGGATGTATTCGCGCCACTTGTGGCTGAGATCGTGGAGGGAAGACTTAGGGAGAATGTCGAGCCCGCGAGCCTAGATGCGGTTGTAAAGCTAAACTACCCCGCCTACAAGCTACGTGGAGATAGAGTGCATGGGTGCGTACTATATACGGATGTGTTCGGAGACGTGATAACAAATATACCAAACGGGTCCCTCGACGCCCCATTGTACAAGCTAACCACGAGGGGAGGCGAATTCGTTGTCAGCCAAGCACCAAACTACAGCGCTGGCTTAGCACAACAACTCCTCCTTATCGAGGGAAGCGAAGGCTACTATGAGGTAGCTGTGAACAAGGGCTCCGCCTCATCTGTGTTAGGGGTCACAGAGGGAGACGAGGTGGTACTGGTTGGCACACACTAAAAGAGGGCTACTTGTGGGTAGATTCCAACCCTTCCACAAGGGGCACGAATACGTGATAAACCAGATACTCAAAGAAAACGACGAGGTCATAATAGCCGTGGGAAGCGCCCAGCTAAGCTACACGCTCGAAAACCCACTCACAGCGGGTGAGAGGGTGTACATGATTCAGAGCGCACTCAAACAAAGAAAGCTAGGCTTGGATAAGGCGATTACGATAACGGTACCCGACATCCAGTACAACTCGGTATGGCCCACCCACCTCAAATCCTACTCTCCTCCCTTCAACATCGTGTACACCAACAACCCCCTCGTCACAGCGCTACTAAAGGACGCGGGCATCACCGTCAAACACCCCAAACTCTACATGAGGAACAAGTGCTCGGGCACAAACATTAGGAGGTGGCTACTCAAAGGCGACCCCCAATGGCGAAAATACGTCCCAGACACAACAATCACAATCCTCGACGAACTCAAAATAAGGGAAAGACTACTCACCATAACAGCGCAGTACGAGAACCCCTCAGGAAGAGAGTAGTTGAACCAAATGAAAAACTAATATGAACCCCCAACCCACAATAATAACGCCTCAGTCGTATAGCCAGGTCAAGTATCCCAGCCTCTCGGCCCCAACGGTGGGGAAAGCTGGGGACCGGGGTTCAAATCCCCGCTGAGGCATTGGGCTTTATTACCATAATCTCAACCGAATTACTTACCATAAGTGGTTCCTCCGAGGGCTTGGATAGCTCGTAAGGGAAACACTGAACAATTAAATAGTGATACAAACATGGAAACTATAAACCAAAGTGTTTTCAACAATTCCAATAATAAACAATACTATGGCGCTACAAAAACTTAAAACACATGTGTTCTTGCAACCAAGCTTATAGCACTTGACGCGGATGCCCCATATAATGGAGTTAAGGGAATACATTTTTAAAGCCATGCTTTTAACTGATCTCTACAACTACATGGAAGACTATGGCTAAATTCATGAACATTTTGAATCGTGTGCGCCCAACGCCACCCATTCTCAGCGCACCCCATTAAGCCACACACAATCCTTATAGCAAAGCACTAAGTCGAGATGACTATAACACACTCTTAAATTCTCTTAATCCAGCCTTCAAAACCATTTCTAAACTCACGGGGCATAAGCAAAGTTAAGGCGTCAAATAAATGCGGGCTCCTACATATCAAAAACACCACTAAGGTTGGCACAGGATCGCTGGACGGATGAGTGGGGCTAAACCATCTTTGAAGGCTTATATATTCTCTGTGTGGTTTAATGCTTGAAGGTTCTCGGAAATGGGTTCTAAGCTCAGCCCCACAGACTTCAAGTTCACGTCGCACAACAACCTGAGGCGGGTGGCCATACGCCAACTCTTAGAGGAGGGCTACCCTAAGGAGAGGATACAGGTCGACGTGGATTTGAACACCAAGAGAGTGGACGTGTTCGCGGACGGTGAGAAACCCACGATCATCGAGTGCAAGAGCTTTAAGCACACAAACGAGTACGCGTCAAAATACCTCAGAAGGGAGGGAGGTGGTAGAAGGGTTCTCTGCCAACCCTTCTTCGACGTGGATGAAATGTGGCTTGTTTATAGAACCAAGAAGAACAAGTACATCGTGATAAAAGTACCCCGCCCACAAGAGTAGCACACACAAAAACAACAACACTTTTTACGAGCATCGTGTGAGCCGTGTGTTGATGTGTGGTATTTCGCCCAGACCAGCGCCTTCGAAGCCCAAGCCCTCGGGCTGTTAGTAGTGGCGGGCTGAACGACTCGGCCGAAGCCTCGCCGCTTACACCCCCACCCTATCAACCCAGTCTTCTACTGGTGCCCTCGTCCCACCCCAGTGC
>CADDZQ010000020.1 GCA_902812505.1 archaeon | reverse complement strand
CAGCCAACCTCCTTGAGATACCTGGGACAACCAAGAGGCCCTCCACACCCGCCCTCCTGAGCTCTTCTAGTGTGCGGTAACGCATGGTTAACAACTGAAGTCTCTTAGGACCCAAACCCTTCACAGAGCTTAGAAAACCCTCTAGACTTACCCTCCTACGCTTCTTACGGTGGTGTTTAAGGGCGAACCTATGGGACTCATCCCTAACGTGCTGTAGCACCTGTAAAGCCCTACTCGTCAAAGGCAACCGCAGTTCCCCCTCCCCCGTATATATTGTTTCATACTTCTTGGCGAGTGACACAACAGGTATATTCGAGGCGTGAGTCAGCCTCAAAGCCTGAACAGCGTAACCACGCTGCACGGGTCCACCGTCGATAAGTATTAGGTCGGGTCTGGGTATTTCCCCCCCTTCAACGTGCTTTATATGACGCACAACCGCCTCCCTAATCATCGCGAAATCATTCTGGGACTTAACACCCTTCACCCCATACACCCTATAGTGCTTCCTGGAGGGTGAACCGTCAACGAAGCAAACCGCTGAGACGTATGGATGGGAGGAACCAAGATTTGAGACATCGAACCCCTGGATAACTCTCGGTGCCCCCTGCAGACCGAGAAGCCCGCCAAGCTCGGCGAGCGCCTGCTCAATACTCGTGGATGGTAGGTTAGACCTACACATATTCACTAGCTCAGCCTCAACACGGCTTGTGGGCTTCCTGATAACCGTTTCAGGATTCTTAGTCCTAAGCCACCGCTCAAGGTAATCCTTGGCTCCTGGGTCCAACTCCTCCACAAGAACGGTGTTCGCAGGCGTCCTGCCAGAAGAGTAGAACAGTTGAATGAACTCTTCGATAAGACCTGAGGAGCCAACTCCCACGGGTACACGCAGTCTGAAAACCTCGCGGCCGACGAGTGCACCACGCCTGAAGTGCATCACTACACCCGCATCGCCTCCAGCACTAATAACGTCGTAATCCGCCCAGCCGGGGAGCTGGGCATACTGACGTGTACTCAGGGTTTCGAGCGCATGGATCCTATCCCTTATCGAGGCGGCTACCTCATACTCCTGCCGCTTGGCGGCGGCCTCCATTTCCCGGTAGAGCTCCCCCAAAAGCTTCTTATAGGAGCCGCGCAGCACACCAACGAATCCCCTTACAAGCTTCGAATACTCCTCCTTGGAGATATAGTTGGCGCAGGGCGCCGAACATATTTTAATGTGGTAGTCTAGGCATGGCTTGTAGACCTTTTCACCGAGCTCGAGGCTGCACCCCCTAATCGGGAAAGCGGAGCGTAGCTCTTTAACCGTGAGCCTCGCGGCGCTTGGGCTCGTGTACGGCCCAAAATAGTATGACCCGTCATCTACGAGTCTACGGGTGAGCACAACCCTCGGGTATTCCTCCCTCGTCAGTTTGATGTAGGGATACGTCTTATCATCCTTGAGCATAACGTTGAGTGGGGGTCTAAACTTCTTTATCAGATTATTCTCGAGGATTAACGCTTCAACCTCATTCCTAGTCTTTATATAGTCCACACTCTCAGACAGCCTCCTCAAAGCCTCTTCGCGGGCATCCACGGGGGCACCCGAATAGTGCTGCTCAACCCTCTTCCTTATACTCGTGGACTTACCGATATAGAGCGGCTCACCCCCCGCATCCCTGAAAATATAGACTCCGGGTGAGTCTGGAAGAGACCTGAAGGACGCCTTCTGAATAGCCAAGCTATGCACCCAGCTTCGGTTTAAGGTAGGCACCCGTTATCGACGATGGATTCTCAGCTACTTCTTCCGGAGTTCCCGTGGCAACAACGTAGCCACCCCTATCCCCACCTTCGGGTCCGAGGTCCACAATGTAGTCGGCGCACTTTATAACATCCAGGTTGTGCTCAATCACAATAACAGTGTTCCCCGCATCAACAAGTCTCTGGAGCACACTCAAAAGCTTCTTGATGTCGTCGAAGTGTAGACCAGTGGTGGGCTCATCGAGTATATAGAGTGTTCTACCATTACCCTTCTTAAGTAGTTCTGAGGATAGCTTAACCCTCTGGGCCTCCCCACCGGAGAGTGTCGTGGCGGGCTGACCCAGCTGGATGTATCCCAAGCCAACGTCGCTTAACGTCTCCAGCTTGTGCCTTATACTTGGGATATCCTTGAAGAACTCGAGCGCTTCGTCGACGGTCATCTGGAGCACATCAAATATATTTTTCGACTTATATGTCACCTGGAGGGTTTCGTTATTATACCTTTTACCCTTGCACACTTCACACTTAACGTAGACATCGGGGAGGAAGTTCATCTCCAACCTGATGATGCCGTCACCCTGACAAGCCTCACACCTACCCCCACGCACGTTAAAGCTGAACCTACCAGGCTTATAACCCCTAGCCTTCGCCTCCTGCGTCTCAGCGAAAAGCCTCCTTATATCGTCGAACACACCAGTATAGGTGGCTGGGTTGCTTCTCGGCGTGCGCCCAATGGGAGATTGGTCCACAACAACCACCTTACCCAGATTATCGTAGCCCTCTATGGCATCGTGTTCCCCGGGCTCAACATTGGAGCTGTAGAGCTTCTTAAACAACGCCTTCTGAAGCACCTCCACCACGAGGGTGCTTTTACCAGAACCACTCACACCCGTGACGCACACAAAACACCCAAGCGGGAAGCTCACAGTTATATTCTTAAGGTTGTTATGTCTCGCGCCTCTAACCACGAGGAATCTTCCGTTACCCCTCCTACGCACCTTTGGTACCTCTATCTTCTTGAGCCCACTCAGATACTGAGCCGTGAGCGAGGAGGGGTTACCCAGTATTTCCCTAACCGGGCCAGCGGCCACAACGCTACCACCATTCACACCAGCACCCGGACCCAAGTCCACCACGTAGTCAGCCTCCCTTATAGCCTCCTCATCATGCTCCACCACGATCACCGTGTTACCCAAGTCCCTTAGCTTCTTGAGCGTGTCGATGAGCATGGTGTTATCGCGGGGATGTAGGCCAATAGTGGGCTCATCTAACACATAGATCACGCCCACAAGCCTGCTTCCAATCTGGGTTGCGAGCTGAACCCTCTGAGCCTCGCCGCCCGAAAGTGAACCCATGGTCCTGTCTAGCTGAATATACCCTAAGCCAACGTTGAGCATGAATCCAAGCCTGTTCTTTATCTCCTCCACAACCTTCTCGGCGATCACCCACTGCTTCTCTGTTAGTTTCAAATCCTGGAAGAACCTGTAGGCTTCCTCAACTGTTAGATGGGTTAGCTCAGCGATGTTTTTACCCCCAACCGTAAATGCGAGGCTCTCACGCCTTAGCCTCATACCGTTACACTCCGGGCACCTCTGAACACGCATAAACCTCTCGTAGTAGTTCCGCATCCACTCCGAACCAGTATTAGTATGCCTCCTCTTCACTAGGTTGACAAGCCCCTCCCACGTGGACACCTCACTCAGACTCCAGTCGCCACCCCGACCAGTATAGTTGAACCTTATGGGTTCATCCAAGCCGTAGAGCAACGCGTGGACAACCTCCTCCCTCAACTCTTTCAGAGGCTTCGAGGGATCCTCCCCAAAGTGCTCCACCACCGCTTCAAGCGTGCTTATACTTATAGAGGTGGACACATCACCAAACCACTCGAACGCTCCCCCATAGATGCTCCTATTAGGATCCTTGATGAGCAGAGTGGGCTCAACCTCCATTATCTCCCCGAGACCGTGGCACCTCTTACACGCCCCGAAGGGGCTGTTAAACGAGAACATACGCGGCGAAGGCTCCTCGATGGACACACCACAGATTGGACATGCAAGCGTCTCACTGATCAGGAGAGGCTCACCATGCTCGGGCTCCACGAGCACAAGCCCCCTAGACTTCTCTAAGCTGAGCTCAACCGCCTCGGTGACACGTGAACGTTCATCCTCAGAGAGAACCAGCGAATCAACCAGAAGGTCGATGTTATGCCTAATATTCTTCTCAAGCCTAAACGTATGGTCGAGCTTTGCTAACTCCAGAAGTTTACCGTCAACCCTAACCTTAGAGAAACCCTCCTCTAAGAGCTTCTGCGGCAGATCCTTGAACTCACCCTTCACCCCACGGTGGAGTGGGGCGTATAGAGTCACACCTCTACCGAGGCCGAGTTTCATCACCCGGTCAACTATCTCATCAACACTCCACTTAGCTATCTCACGCCCACAGTTAGGGCAGTGCGGCACACCCACCCTAGCATAGAGCAGACGCAGGTAGTCGTGTATCTCGGTGACGGTGGCAACAATACTCCTCGGGTTGTGCGACGCACTCCTCTGCTCTATCGCGATGGCGGGTGAGAGACCCTCAATATAGTCCACGTCGGGTTTATCTAGTTGCTCTAGGAACTGCCTCGCATACGCTGAAAGCGACTCCACATATCGCCTCTGACCCTCAGCGTATATGGTGTCGAATGCGAGCGACGACTTACCACTACCACTTACACCCGTTATCACTATATACTTGTTACGAGGCAAGCGTAGATCGATGTTCTTAAGGTTGTGCTGCCTCGCACCCCTTATGATTATACCCTCATCATCCCCACTCAATCATCTTTCACCTCCTCCTTGAGGCGTCTGATCCTATCCCTTAGCTCAGCCGCCTTCTCAAACTCAAGCCTCCTTGCAGCCTCAAACATCTCCTCCTCCAACCTCGCAATAAGCTCAGAAACATCCTCACCTCGCGGCTCCCTCCCTCCGCCAACCGCATCCTCTTCTCCGCTCACAATTGAGCGTATCTCCTTCTGAACTGTTTTAGGTGTGATACCGTGTGCCGCATTATACTCTAACTGAACCCTCCTACGCCTGTTTGTCTCGTCAACCGCCTCCCTAATCGAATCTGTAACCAAGTCTGCGTAGAGCACAACACGGCCGTTCACATTACGCGCAGCCCTACCAATAGTCTGTATAAGTGAAGTCTTACTTCTCAGGAACCCCTCCTTATCAGCGTCGAGTATGGCCACCAAACTCACCTCGGGTAGATCCAAACCCTCCCTCAGAAGGTTAACACCCACAACAACATCATACTTACCACCCCTAAGGTCCCTTAGCACCCTAACCCTCTCCAAGCTTTCAAGCTCACTGTGAAGGTAGTGCACCCTGAATCCACGCCTAAGCAGGTAGTCAGCCAAATCCTCAGCGGACCTCTTAGTCAACGTGGTCACAAGCGCCCTCTCCCCCCTTTCAACAACCCTTAAAAGCTCACCCACCAAGTCGTCCACTTGATTTCTGGCTGGTTTAACAACAACCTCCGGGTCAACGAGCCCAGTGGGCCGAATTATCTGCTCAACGACCTGGCTACTCATCTCCAACTCGAACTCCCCAGGCGTCGCCGACATGAAGATAACCTGGCCCACCTTCCCCAAGAACTCCTCGAACCTGAGCGGCCTGTTATCATACGCGGAGGGAAGCCTGAAACCATACTCAACAAGCGCATCCTTCCTACTCTTATCACCCTCATACATCCCCCTCAACTGTGGCACAGTCACATGGGACTCGTCTATGATGGTTATAAAATCCTTCGGGAAGTAATCCAAAAGAGTCATCGGCGTCTCACCTGGACGCCTACCCGAGAGGTGACGTGAATAGTTCTCGATACCCGGGCAGTACCCCGTCTCACGTATAAGCTCCAAGTCATACCTAGTCCTCGACTCGAGCCTCTGCGCTTCTAGCAGCTTGCCCTGCGACTTTAACTCCGACACCCTCTCCTCTAGCTCCTCCTCGATTGAATGTAGCGCCGATTCCAGTCTGCTACGTGGGAGCAGGAAGTGTGTAGCCGGAAATATCCACGCACTTTCAACCTCGGACCTCAACACACGCGACTTGAGGTCGAACAGCGATATCGAAGCAACAACACCGCGCTCATCCAGCTCTAAGCGAAGATAGGAGTCATCAGCTGTCCCAACCTCTATTGTGCCACCTCGAGCCCTGAATTTACCCTTACCAAGCTCAAGATTGTTCCGCTCATAGTGCAGCTCAACCAGCTTTCTAAAGAACTCCGACCTGACCAGCCTATCCCCAACCCTAACCTCGAAGGAGGCCTCCCTGTAATCCACGGGTGAGCCTAGATTATAGATACAGCTAACACTCGCAACAATAACCACATCCCGCCTCGTAAGCAGAGCCTGAGTCGCCCTGTGGCGCAGCCTATCGATCTCAGCGTTTATCTCAGCCTCCTTCGCAATATATAGGTCCAGTTGGGGAACATACGCCTCCGGCTGATAATAATCATAGTAGCTCACAAAGTACTCCACAGCGTTATTCGGGAAAAAAGCCCTAAGCTCGGCGGCAAGCTGCGCTGCGAGCGTCTTATTATGCGAGATAATCAGTGCGGGTCTATCTGCACGGGCTATCACGCTCGCCACGGTGAAAGTCTTACCAGTACCCGTGGCTCCAAGCAGGGTTTGGAAGTGGAACCCACGCCTCAGTCCTTCAACCAACCTCTCTATTGCTTGGGGCTGGTCTCCCGCCGGGCTATACTCAGTTGTAAGCTGAAAGGGCATGCCAAACACCTATACGCATCAGCTGAATTTAAAACTTGTAGAAACACCCCACAAACTCGTCGAACCAAGCATAAGGGGATAGGTAGTATGGGCTAAGCAGGCTGAATGCACCGGTCGATTAGAGGCTTGGCACTACATCCCTTGATAAGGCGGCGAGCGCTTCAAGTTGTGCCTCCAGGTTTTCCAAGTGTGTCGTGGAGAGTAGCGCATAGTTCACGCCGCTTTCAAAGTAGGATGTGAGCCTTTCTGTTATCTTCGCAGCATCACCCACAAGTGAGTGGGATTTAAACGATTCGAGGCTCTCCCCAAGCTTCTTAGAATAATACGCCGCGAGGACTTGCGCTCGGTGCTCGCTTGCCGCAAGAATCAGTGGTAGCCTCACCCCGAACACGAACGCTGTGTGCCTCGGCTCCTGCTTCAACGCGTTTTTAATATGAGCGGTTAGGCTCTCAGCCTCCTCTGGAGATATGTTTTTCGGTACCAGCCCACTCGCGTGGCGCACAGCGGCCAGTACGGCCGGAGGTGTGCGGCCTTCGACCCATACGTGGGGATTCATGTTTTCTGGAAGCTGTGATGAAACCTTCATACCTTCAACCTTGAAGAATTTACCCTGATAGTGGAGGGTTTCCTCCCTCCAAGCCTTCTTAACAAGCTCGAGGCATTCGGATTCGAGCGCACCCATAACCCCACTATAGGTGGGTGAACCCTTCAACTCACTCTGAGAGAAGTCGACTCCGAGTACAACCCTCCCATCCGACAGCCTCTGCAACGAAGAAACAGATTTGGCTGTCACAATGGGGTGCCTAAGTGTCAGGGAATAATCAACAACACCAAGCGCAATCCTCTCCGTGAACGTGGATGCGAGGGAGAGCAAGCCGAAAGGATCAAGCGGCTGGTCTCCCAACCCCTCAGAAACGAACACACCATCGAAGCCAAGCTCCTCCACCTTCTGAACAATCCTCTTCACAACCTCGACATCATCAGCTCCCCCAAAACTAACATGGACACCTAACGGGGTTACCAACTCAATACATATAATAATTAGGCTAAACAAAAATTTTTCCCATAAACGAACACATAGAAGCAAAAGCAATCCAACCCACATTTAGCCATGGTTTACACACCCACTATATGCTTTTAACCGTGAACACTTGAGCTAAGATATTGTTACAGCAGGCAGAGTAGAGAACCAATCGGGGAGCAACAGAAGAATATTTGCAGCGTGACCGCGAACCACGCAAACACCCGTGGCCCCATAAAGTTAAACCATATATTACTCAAGCCGCTATATTTTTGGTTGATGTTTACGTATGAGGAAGGCATTAGGGTCAGCGTTCTCGGCGTATACAGGGTCAAAATGAGGGAGGGAAGAGAGGGGGACGTCGTCTTCCTCGCGGATGAACGGGAGAACAGGGTTCTCCCAATATGGATAGGGGAAAGCGAAGCAATGTCAATACAGATGGTTATGAGAGGCGAAAAACCCCCGAGACCCTTAACACACGACCTACTCGTAGGCATACTCGAAGTTACAGGATTCGAAGTAGACAGAATAAAGATAGATGGACTAATAAAGGACACTTACACTTCCTCACTCTATATAAGAAACCTTAGCACGGGTAAAACTCTTAGGGTTGACTCTAGACCATCCGACGCCATAGCCGTCGCCCTAAGAGTTGGCTGCGAAATATTCGTGGATAATTCACTGGGCGACCAGATGCTTCCAAAGGACAGGTTTAGATTCCCAGACCAAGAAGGTGGAACACAACCAAACGACTAGTTACCATTATGGGAGTCGGCCAGAAGAGTGACAACCACCTCATATTTTTGTGACACCAATCTATTTGGGGTGAGCTTATTAAGAGGGGTTTGATGCGTGTCTTAACATGACTGAAACACACACAGTGGTCTGCGTGCTAGGTAGGAACCCTGCTTCCAGAGCAAAGCTATGCTCATTTTTCGCTAAGAAAACCCACTCAGAAGGATTGGAGATGTACCACAGGAGGGGAGTGGCCCAGACACTTCTTAACCCCGCCACATATCCGGACAAGGTCAACCACATGCTCGCGGCGGTGAGCGTGAGCGACGGGTGCATTCTCCTCGCAGAGGAGGGGTTCGGGTGGGCGGAGGGCGAATCCGTGATAGCCCTAACCCACGCCGGGGTAGTGGGCGGGGTCATTATCGCCTCGAAGGGAGAAATATACTCTGAGAGACTCTCAAAGATGATCGCTGGAACCACCGCACAAAGGTTCCGTATAGTTGAAGCCGACGGAGAAAACTACTCCAAGATAAACATTGACTCCTTTGAGCCGAAACCCAAAAACTGCGCTGGAAACGTGGTGAGCGTGGATAACGTTTTCAACGTTAAGGGCGTGGGGACAGTGGCCCTAGGCTTCGTGGTGTGTGGTAGGGTAGCCGTACACGATACACTAGGCACACCCTCTGGGAAAGAGGTGCGGGTTCAAAGCATCCAAGTAATGGACGAAGATGTTGAAGAGGCGGGCACAGGAACACGCGTGGGTTTGGGTATCCGGGGAGCAACTGAAAAGGAGCTAGGCGACCAATTCTTCCTAGCCAACATGGATTTCAGAGAAAACATTGAGGCATCAATCCAAGTAGAGAAGTTTTACAGACACCAGATTGAAGAGGGTAAAACCTATCACCTAGCCCTGTCCGGCCAAGTCATACCAGCGAATCTGCTAAAGCTCCAAGGAGAAAAGGCCACACTCAAACTAGGCAAACCAATCCCCCAAATGGAGGGTGGGGGAGTACTAGCCAATATGAATCTACCACCAGGAACCCTAAGGATAATGGGGCACATAAACCTCTAAGAGAAACCACTAAGCGTAGCAAACAATGACATCAGCTCGCAGATGTTAACCCCACGCTCCACATATTTCCCCATCCCTGTAATATCGTGATTTTGAGGCATCCATTAGCCCCGTGGTGAATGTGGTAGTGTAGGCCATTGGAAAATGCTTAAGTCACCTTGAGCTAATAGTTTTGAATCACCATGCCCAGTCAGAAGGATCAAACAGGAGGACGCGCGACCAAATCTGTGAATAAGCCCACAGAAACAGCGGATGGTGCACCCGTCCATCTCTCTGAGGCTGACTTCGATGAGTTTATCTCAAACCACAAGCTGTGCGTCATTGATTTTTGGGCCGAGTGGTGCGCCCCCTGCAGGTTCCTTGAACCAATAGTCGAAGAGCTCGCCAGGGAATACGCGGGTAAAGCAGCATTCGGGAAGCTAAACGTAGACGACAACCCACGAATCGCTGAGCGGTACGAGATCATGAGCATCCCCACCCTACTGGTGTTCAAGGACGGTCAACCAGTGCACACCATAGTGGGCGCCATGCCTAAGGGAGCATTGATAGAGCAGCTAAGACCCTTCCTAGGTTAAACCAAAAGTCGAACACGCACTATTTAGTTTTTATCAGCCCACTCATAATTCGCCTAGACTATACCCAGTGTTTTTATCCCCGTTAACACTAAATTGATTGATACAGTTGAACACCGATTATCTTAAGGATATCACTTCAACTATGGGTAGCGAACTCAGTGGCAAAAGGGTTGCGCTCTGCATCACCGGGAGTGTGTCCGCTTATAAGTCGGTGGATATAGCTAGGCTTCTTATGAGGCATGGCGCTGAGGTTGTGCCAGTGGTGAGCAAGGCGGCTCTGAAAATTGTTACACCCGACCTCCTCCTGTGGGCCACTGGTAACCAGCCCATAACACAACTCACCGGCGCCGTGGAGCATGTGGGCCTAGCTGGGCGTGGCCCCATGAAGGTGGACATCGTGGTTGTTGCACCCTGCACCGCGAACACCATAAGCAAGATAGCCAGCGGGGTCGACGACACACCAGTCACAAGCGTTGTGTCGGTGGCCTTGGGCTCAGGTGTGCCCATCGTAGTTGTGCCCGCAATGCACGAGCCAATGTATAACAACCCCTTCATCAAGGAGAACTTGGAGCGATTGAGGAGGGTTGGTGTTAAAATCGTGGAGCCAAGCGTGGAGGAGGACAAGGCCAAGCTAGCCTCCAGCGAAGCGGTGCTCTATAAGGTTGTGTCAATAATAGGTAGCGGTCGCCTCCGGGGTCTACGACTCCTCGTCACGGCGGGACCCACCCGTGAACACATCGACCCGATAAGGGTCATCACAAACCCCAGCAGTGGAAAAATGGGCTACAACATAGCCTCCAAAGCCAAACTCATGGGCGCGGAGGTGAGCCTAGTAAGCGGCCCCACACAGCTCAACCCACCCCCGGTGGATGAGATACGGAGAGTGGAGACCACGCGTGAGATGCTTTCGGCGGTGAGCGGGCTTATGAGCGAAAAGAGGTATGATATAGCGATCTTCGCAGCAGCCCCATCCGACTACGCCCCCATAAGACCCACCGAGCACAAGATAAGCACGAGGGATCTCCAGGAGTTAGAACTCAAACTCAAGGCTACACCTAAGATTATCGCGGAGATCAGAAAAATGTTCCCCTCCACGGTTATAGTTGGCTTCAAAGCGGAGTACGCTCTCAATAGAGAGCAACTTATCGACGCCGCCAAAAACTTTAAACGGGAAACACAGCTGGACGTGGTGGTCGCAAACGACGCGGCCCAGCCTGGGACGGCGTTCGAAAGCGACACAAACCAGGGCTACATCGTTGGAGCTGGAGACGAGGTTCTCGAGATTAAGAAAACAACAAAGCAACTATTCGCTGAACAACTCCTCACATATATAGCCGACAGACTAAGCGATCTCAGAGAAAACGGGGCTGGCGTTATAGATTCCAAAACCTCACCTTATTAAGGCAGGGATCAGAAAAGAATAAATATGGCGCTAAGGAGTGTTCTACGTGGGTGCAAGGGCCTACAAGTTCAGGGCGTACTCGTCGAAGACAACGGCGGGCGGGGGGTGTTGAAGACCCAGCTTGAGGTGGCCTGCAGGCTCTACAACGCGCTCATACACGCCAAAGAGGAAGAGTATAGCAAGGACAAGCACACGATGAGTAGGAATGAGCTGAGACAGCTGGCCTTGGATCTGAGAAAGAAAAACCCCGAGTTTCAAGTTCTGTATTCGCAGGTTGCTGATAGGTTCTACCAGGCCCGGCAGAGGCTCTTTGATAGACTTGCGAATAAGACCAAGGTGAAGAAGCCCCACAAGTACCTTTCTCTGGTGTACCCGCAGAGTGGGTGGAAGCTCACCAACGTTAGAAAAGTAGGACGGGGTAAGAACGCGAAGAGGAAGGCTCGTCTATTCCTGAGTTAAGATAGGCTTCTTCACTCTGATAATACACAGGGAGCCCCCTTTGGGGCTTGTGCGCCAGGTTTGCGTAAAGCTCAACCCCTCGGGTAAAATCTTTGTGGTTTTCATAGTGGGTGAACCCGAGGAGGGGCAACCCGAGCAGGTCATGCCGAATGAACCCAAGAAGGCGGTTGCTGTGGATGTGGGGGTAGCGAGGCTTGCGACACTCTCGGATTGTCGCTTCCTCGAGAACCCCTAGGCCGCTTGAGCGGCCCTTGGATAGAATCCGAGTGTTGCAGAGAAGCCTCTCTAGGAAGATGAAATTTTCGAAGAACTGGTTTAAGGCGAAGCGGAGGGTCGCAAAGGAATATGAACATGTGAAGGACTTTAGACGTGATCTCTTCTTCAAGCTCGAAGCACTGCTAGCGCGGGAGTACGACATTCTGGTCTTGGAGGAATTGAGTGTGGTCTAGCTGATTCGGAGGGGTGAAACCAGGAAGAGGAGGCTTCGGCTCTGCGACTCCTCGTTCTCGGAGCTGAAGAGGATTCTAGAGTGGGAGCTCAAGAAGCGTGGCAATGCGGTTTTCGCGGTGCAGGCGTACAACACCTCCCGCGAGTGTTTCAAGTGCAGTAAAATCAACCGGAACCTGACCTTGGAGAACCGAGTGTTCTACTGTCCCCACTGTGGTTTCACCCTTGACCATGACTTGAACGCTTGCCTTGTTCTTCTTCGGCGTGATGGGTGGGTGCCACCCCCTCCCTAAGTGTGCCTGCAGTTGAGCTCCGCCCAATACCTCCTCTCCAGCCCTAGGGTTGGTGAGGGTGAGACAAGGCGGGGTGCTGAGGTAGGAAGCTCCCGCCTTCAGGCGGGGTAGCTCACAGGGAAAAGTTAATCTAGTATATACGTTTTCTCCCAGTAATAAGAGGACTTGGAAAATGGTTTCGGAGAGCGACTCCGCTAAAAACATCTCAGGCAACACTCTGCGAGTATATGTTTATGTGTTAAAGAATGGTCCAAGTGAGCTTAGAGAGGTTCAGAGGGGGCTCGGCTTCTCAACACCCTCACTAGCCTCCTATCACCTCACCAAACTCGTCAAGGCTGGGTACATAAAACAGGACGAGGAGGGGCGATACGTAGCTAACAGGGAGGCCACACCCAGCCTGCTAGAGGAGTACAGCAAGGTGGGTGCCTTCTTGGTACCAAACATGCTATTCTTCGCAATCCTCTTCACAATACTCGTAGCCTACTTCTCGTACCGCGCACTCACCAGCCTAAGCCAAACCTACGTGGACTATCTAGCAGCAACATCCATCGCCATGTGCGGTGTATACTGGTACGAGGTTGTAAGAGCTTGGAGAAAACTCATCGGCATACGCTAGCCATAGTACATAATACGCTGGCACTAATAAACATTATAAAACTTGGCTCTTCGCGCATAACACATATTTATCACTTGGTCGAAACTTGAGATAGGTAATAGCATTGGTAGTTCAATTCAAGATGAGGTGCAAGAAGTGTGGTGCCTACTCCGACGTGACGAAGTATGTGGTCACCCCAACTTACGTATTCATCGCACAAATATGTGGGCACAGGCACTTCATTGACACACAGAAGCTCGAATCCGAACTCGCGGAGCTTGGGGTTAGAGACAAACTCATAATTGAAGAGTTAACACTCAACCTAACACGCCCCCGAAACTACCCCACAGGGGAAGGAAAACACGAGTAGGCGCACAGCCTTGTCCTTTAACCTAAGATTCACCCTGTCGAAGCCGGGAAGAAACCTGATAATAGCCATAGTAGCCGGCCTAGTAGCCGGTGTAATACTCCAAGTACTAAGGATATTATATCTCTTCGTGCAATACAACCTTCTTGTAGAGAGCGGCTGGGTTGTACCCATATTCACATCAATATTCGTGGTGGCCCCCGGCCTACTAGGATTTGTCGACGTGTTCTTCAACGCAATAGCAGTATACTTCTTAGACCCACTACTATCGAGCGTGTACACTGACAAACAATACTATACGGTTTTCCTCGTAACCGCGGTCTTTGGGAACATACTAAGCCTACTCAACGGTCCCAACGTTGAGAGCTTCGGCGCCTCGGGTGGAATCTTCGGGCTAATCGCGGGAGCACTCACATTCGACTATGCCTATAATAGGAGGGTGAACCCGGCCTTCCTCGGCTGGTTCCTATTCGTGTTTATATACAGCTCCTTCGGATCCGCGGACGTATACGCCCACCTAGGAGGATCACTTATGGGTCTACCATTAGGCTACTATCTAGGCTCAAAAAGAAGAAAGAGGGAGATCGGCGCCGTCGCCTGGAGATACGGATATCCATGAGCTACCACATCTTTAAAAACGAAGCCATTACTTTAACACCGATCGGACTCAACCCCACACTACGGTGTTACTTTGGCCCAGTCCGTGTCCGCATGCGTGAATTCCCCGCCCCACGCGCCACGGGTACTATGCGCTCTACCAAACTCCGCCTGAGGTCTTCGGTGATTCCCACTTAGTGGTTCAAAAATCTGTGTTTAGCACACAGTCGACGCTAAGGATAATTATTGATAACCTCTAAAAAGCGAGGTTTTGGAGAGTTTAGAGGCCTGAGGGTGCACTCAAGTTGTTCATCGTGTAGAGTATCTTTCTACCTCTTAAAGCCTATGTGTAGCAGGCTTTTTGCTGTGAAGAAATCAACTACAATAGATATGGATGCGAGTAGGAGGTCAAAGGGATCATAGAAGTCGGTTCGAACCTTAAGGAAGGATAGCCCTACTCCCACCAAGCAGAGAAGAGTTAAACCGGCGACCGCTACTTTCAAGGCGATCCCCGGATTTCCCTTGGACTTCAAAAACATGGTCAGAATATTCACACAGGCAACCGAGAGCGCTACGGAGGCGAACACCAAATCCCTAAAATCTGAGTAGTCAGTGCACACCTTGAAGAATGCCATCAAACCCACGTCAAGGCTCAGAATAACGCCGAAAAGTCTTTCATTATTCACCAAGTAGCCTAAGCCCAAGCTCAGGGTCACAAGGAATATAGCTGACTCAGCGATCCTAGGAGTTATCCCTGGAGACAACCTAAACGCCTGCTCCAAGGCACCCTGATACAACATATACCACTTATATGTGGGTTCCGGAAATATAAATCAGTCCAATAACTGTTGGTTTAGTTATAGATTTTGACAAGGTTTTCGGCTTTAAAGTGTTCGTTTTTACGGGGATTAATGAAAAACGATTTTAGGTCTATATTTTTTGTTGATAAGGTACACAATCCTTGATAAGGATGGTACGCTAATTTTTCGGAGAGAGTATTGACAGAGAATAAGGGTTCGCTTAAGTGGAGAAAACGCTTCTTTAGTTACACTGAGTTGAGGAGGAAGAGGAGGACTGGTGCTGTGCTCCTCAGAGACATACTTGTAGCCGCAGAGCACGGTGCTAAGAAGACACATATAATGTTTGGCTCAAACATGAATCCGCTTGTACTCAAACGCTACTTGGAATTCGGGATGCAGCACGGCCTACTCACACAGAGGGCCAACTACTATTTTACAACCGAGAAGGGTAAAGAGTTTTTAAAGTGCTTCAGCAAACTTGAGGAACTCATGAATACAATAAGTGACGTTGAACAGCAACTCACAAAGCTCTTAGAGTAATACCTCTTTGATATTGTGGGTAAAGAGTTATAGTCGAACCCTACCGATAATATTGTGCTAAACCATTCTAGGGCTCCACTAGTTTTATGTTTGGTGCAAGGTTTTTCAGGCGATCTACGAATCCTTCTGGGTCGTCTACTTGGAATGCTACAACCGAATATTTTCTCCCACCATGGATAAAGCCGTCAAGGTAGAGCGTCACAACCCTCTCCCTGTCCTCGAAGGACACGAAGTACCATGAACCCTGGAATTCGAAATGACCCTCCCTTATATCTGTGAATGGAACGCTAACCCCGCCAAGCCTGAAGGTTCCAGGCGGGAAGCTAAACGCCGATGTTGTAACGCTCACAATCCTCTCATATGGCACCTCAAATCGGGCTTCAAGGGTTTCGAAGTGTTTAAGCCCGCTAAACTCGAGTACAAGCCGATCCTTTTCCAAAACAACCCTACGAGACATAAACAGAAGTGAACCCACACCCTTTTAAACCGTTCTATTCCAAACAACTAATAGTTATACGGATTGGAAGCCTCGGGCGGGGTTTGAACCCGCGACCTCCTCCTTACCATGGAGGCGCTCTACCAGGCTGAGCTACCGAGGCGCACTCTGAAAGAATCGAGAGAAATGCGTGAGCTACCCCGCCCTAAAGGTCGGAGCTTCCTGCTTCCACGACCAGACTCGGTCCCCATACCACCAGAGCGCAGTCTCCCTTTACCGGGAAACCTTGCTTCGAGCCACGTCTGGAAGGTGGGTTACGGTGGTCTTGATCTCCACAGGCGTGGATTCCCCGCGCTCCGCGGGTACCAGCGAGTGTTTACACATGGCTCCACTTAAAGCCTTCGCTTCGAATCCCCACCCCAAACGGTAAATCCAAATTCGTGCTTATCGCTGATTGCACTTCACATGTGAATTTTGGGTCTACCGCGAGGGGCGAGGTTTTGAAGCCTTGATAAATGTTTCCATGTGTTTTCGCTGTTTTATTCCGATCTTTTCCTGAGCCCTTGTAGTATGAGCTTCTGCTCGATGCTGGCTACAAGTCTACGTGTGGATACCACCACATCCGGGTTGACGCTCACACTGTCGATTCCTAGGCTCACGAGGAACTCGGTGAGCTCAGGGTAAACCGACGGAGCTTGCCCGCATATGCTCACGGTTACACCGTTGGCGTGGGCTGCCTCTATAAGCATTTTCATGGCCTTCTTAACGGCGGGGTCCCTTTCGTCGAAGTATCCGAGGGAGGCGAGGATCGAGGAGTCCCTGTCCGCTCCAAGCACGAGCTGGGTGAGGTCGTTGCTACCGATGCTGAAGCCGTCGCAAAGCTTTGAGAACTCCTCTGCAAGGAGCACAACGCTTGGTACCTCAGCCATTATCCACACCTTGAAATCCTTCCCCCTTCTGAGGCCCTCTTCAGCCATTATCTGGAGTGCACGCTCAACCTCCCAAGTTGTCCTTGCGAATGGTAGCATAACCCAGACGTTCTTGAGGCCCATCTCATCCCTGACGCGCTTGATGGCCCTGCACTCTAGTCTGAAGGCTGGCTCGAACTTCTTACTAACATAGCGTGAGACACCCCTCCACCCAAGCATAGGGTTGGATTCCTCAGGCTCGAACCTCTCACCCCCCTTAAGAGACCTGTACTCGTTGGTCTTGAAGTCGCTGAATCTAACCACCACGGGACGCGGATAGATTCCCTGCGCTACCCTCGCCACACCCTCAGCAAGCTTGCCAACCAAAACCTCTTCGCCACCCTGCTCCATCAGGTCGAGGGGGTGCTGGCCAATCCAGTCGGCCATTATAAACTCAACACGCATAAGACCTATACCGTCGAATGGAAGCTTCTTGTACTCCTCGATTTTCGCTGGTTCACCGAGGTTCATATAGATCTTGGTTCCCGTGACTGGTGTATACTCGTACGTCACGGCCTGCGTACCCGCGGCCTGCGGCTTCTTCTCTGACTCATCCTTGACGGCGCCGTCGAACACGACCCCTAGGCTACCGTCCACGGTGACCGTCTTACCCGTCTTGAGCACGCTTGTAGCGTTACCCGTACCCACCACGCAGGGGATCCCGAGTTCACGTGAAACTATGGCGGCGTGCGCCGTCATGCCACCGCTATCGGTGACTATTGCCGCAGCCTTGCTCATCGCGGGAACCCAGTCGGGGGTTGTCATCTTGGTGACCAAGACGTTTCCACGTTTAAATAGTGATATATCCTTCACGTCCAGTATAACCTGCACTTGTCCTACGGCTCTCCCAGGCGAGGCTCCGAGACCCTTGACCAAAACGTTGTTCTTCGAGCCCTCAGCCTTGGGTGCCCACACCGTTTCAGGTCTAGCCTGCACTATGAAAACCCTACCGGTATCACCATCCAGAGCCCACTCCACATCCACCGGACGCCCATAGTGCTCTTCGATACGCACCGCCTTCTGCACCAAGTCGAGTAGTTGCTCATCGGTAAGGCAGGACTGCCTTCTCAATTCATCCGGGACAGGGACCTCCTTTGAGTACGTCCCAAACTTGGCCGCCCTATCCCTCACAGTCATAACAGTCTTATCCGAAATATTTTTCTCCAAGATTTTGAGTGTGGACTTCTCAACCACAAACCTGTCGGGTGTAACCCTGCCCTGCACAACCGACTCGCCTATCCCCCATGACCCTTCAACCACCACGACTCCCCTGTTACCCGTCACGGGGTCGAGGGTAAAGCACACCCCCGACGATTTGCTGTTAATCATATTCATCACACCCACACTCAGCTTAACGGAAAGGTGGTCGAAACCCTTCTCGTAGCGGTAAATTATTGCACGAGGTGTGAAAACCGAGCTGAAACACTTCTTAACGTAGAGTAGAACATCCTCTTCACCTGAAACATAGAGGTATGTGTCCTGCTGACCAGCGAAGCTCGCCGAAGGCAAATCCTCAGCGGTAGCACTACTCCTCACGGCGACCTCGGGGTCCTTTCTTCCAAGCTTTTCACCAAGCCTGCGATACGCCTTCCTTATGGCCTCCTCGAGCTCAAAGGGGTAATCCGCCTCTTCGATCGTATTCCTAATCCTTACGGAAGCCTCCTGGACAGAGTCCGTATCAGAGAAATTTATCTCTGAAACAATCTTAGCCACCTTTTCCTTAACGCCGCGTGACAGGAAGGCCTCATAGCCCTTGACCGTGACAGCGAAGCCCTCAGGCGTCTCGATACCAATCCTCTTTAACTCGCCAAGACCGGCGTTCTTGCCCCCAACAAGCCCCACATCCTCAATCCCCACCTCGGAGAGGTCAACAACGTAACCGTGATCACCGCTCATACAACGAAACTCACCCAATAATATTTAACTATTACGAAAAATATTCCATAAACCCACATAACCTACAACAAACACACCCAACATCCACCCTTAAAAATCCAAGTACAACACAAAGAATAAATCCTTCATACCTTATCTAGTAGTATATGCGTATAGCCAAGATATATGACCTTACGGCAACAATCAAAACACACATGCCAATCTGGCCCACATCACCGCTACCAGTTATAACACCAGTGGGTATAGCCGCAAGAGACGGCTACAACGTCGAATCATACAGCTCCCTTACCCATACTGGAACACACATTGATGCTCCCTACCACTTTTTGGAGAACGGTAAAACAGTGGACACCCTCCCACTAGAAAGACTCGTTTCCCATGGTTACTGTATCCGCCCAAGAACACATGGTCAGGAGATAACCCAAGCAGACCTAGAGGAGAAATGGCGCGACGAATACAGGGGCTCAACAATACTCATTCACACCGGTTGGAGTGAGAAGAGAGGGTTCACCAAGAGTTTTCTATACGAGTTCCCAGGCCTCTCAGAGGATGCAGCTGACTTCCTGATCTCCCAAAAAGTGGGTGTAATAGGCATAGACACACTCGGGATTGAACCTTATAGTCACACGGATTTCAGGGTTCACAGAAAACTACTCTTACACGACATCATATTAATCGAAGACATAGCTGGACTTGAGCAACTGCAGGAGGGGAGAAGGTACCTAATAGTCGCCCTACCTGTTAAAATAGGAGGAGCGAGCGGCGCCATGAGTAGAGTTGTCGCATTAGAGGAGGATAGTGAGGATGAGTGATTACAACACCACCACCGCTGGTGGCTCGGGGTATAGGAAGGAGCTTGGCTTCTGGAGTATAGTGCTACTCACCGTTGGGGCGATACTTGGACCGGCCGTGGCATACATCCCTGTAACTGTCCTTGCTGATGGTGGACCAGCAGGCATGCTCTCATGGGTTTTCGCCTTGGTGCTAATAATACCCATAGCGCTCGTGTACGTTGAGTTGGGCACGATGTGGCCGCGGGCTGGCGGTGTGGCCTACTACCCCGCTAGGAGCCACGGTCCAATCACTGGGGTTCTCAACGGCTGGGCCGCGTTTGTGGGCTACAGCCTCGCGATGCCCGCCGTTGTAGCAGCTATTGTTGAGTATGCAAGCTACTTCTACCCTAGACTCTACTCTAACGGTGTGCTGACGACCAGCGGGCTCCTAGTCTCAATCGTGGCCACATTGATAATATGGCTAATAAACACGAGGAGGGTGAGGTTCCTAGGCACGGTGAATAATGTGCTCACAACGATAAAAACACTCCTAATACTCCTCGTCGCCCTCACACTGATTTCCTTCTTCCACCCAGCCAACCTAACCCGCTACGGTGGATTTGCACCCTACGGTGTGGGGGGAGTATTTCTCGCCACATCCGCAACCATCTTCGCCTACGCGGGTTTCCGTCAACCCATCGACTACTCTGAGGAAGTAAAGGACCCTGGTAGAACTATATCCAGGGCCGTTATCGCCTCCTTGCTAGTTGTGTTCGCGGTGTACATAATCGAAAGCCTCGCATTCGTTGGCACAGTAAATTGGGGCTTCCTAGGGTTCACCTCCGGTGAGTGGTCTTCCCTGTCAAGCCTACCATACCCGTACGCATCCGCCTCTCAAGGGGTCGGGCTCACTACACTCGCTGTGATAGCAATAGTGGGAGTGGTAATCGCCTCCTTTAGTGACGGTGTAATCTACTATGGGGGCGCCTCACGTGTAGGTAACGCTCTTGCGAAGTATGACGGATACTTCCCAGACCAACTATCAAAGCTCAACGTTCATGGAATACCGTTCAACTCAACTCTATTGGTGCTCGCAGTGTCCATAATCTACTTGATACTACTGCCATCCTTTGCATCCGTTTTAAGCGTGTTCGTGGACGCGGTGGTCTTCTCATACGCACCATCCGCAGTATCACTCCTCGTATTCAGGAAAACAAACCCCGGGGAAAACCGACCATACACCCTACCCGTGGCAAAACTCCTCTCGCCATTCGCATTCGTGGTGGGAGGTCTACTAATCTTCTGGTCAGGCTGGACATTCGTGTCAATATCAATAATATCAGTGTTCGTGGGACTCGTACTACTAGTCTTCTTCAATAGGAGAAGAAGAATCGACTCAGCGGACCTAAAGGCAGGCTTATGGCTCCCCGTATACGCGCTCGCAGTGCTCGTCATGTCCTACGTGAGCGACAAAACCTATTTCGGTGGACGAGGAATAATACCGTTCCCATGGGACAACCTCCTATTCATAGCGGTCACACTCGCCTTCTACTACTGGGGGTACACCTCGGGTCTCAATTACACACGAAAAGGAACACTGGACTAAATCTCGAACACTAGGCCACCAAATTTCCCTCTTTCATACAGCAAAACGTTCACTCTATGACAAACAAGTGTGGAAAGAGTGTTACGCTGGAGGCGCTCCTTACAAGGTAAGAACGAGTCCACGGCTTGACGCTATAAACAACCACAGCACCACTTTGGGCTTCGAACTTAATATGTCTTGAACTCATGGCTGAGATTGAGCCCAGAAGACCAGCGGTTGAACTGGATATTATGACGTTAACATCACCCATAGCGGTGCCCGCACCAATACTCCTTAGCAACTCTCCTTTGACCTCTCCAAGTCTATTCGGGAACATACCCTCGACTCTGTCAAGGGAGCGAACAACAAACACACCGCCAGCGGCACTCCTCTCTCTAAGCTCACTTCTAACCCTATCAGCGTTGCTAAAGTCACTCTCAGGGCTTTGCGGGGTAAAAGTCCAAAAATAGGGTTCAGAGAACCCTGGCACATCAACCCAGACTCTGAGCCTCTCCGCCAGACCCTCGGTTGTAACCAGCTCTGGGATTATTTGGGAGAGCTCAGCGGGTCCGAGTTGTTGGGGTGGTAGAAGATAAGCCGATCCACCTTCGTTTACAAAACGGCTCAACACTGGGAGTATAAAAGACATTACAGCTGTGAGTGGGACGATGGGTTCAAACTCTATGAGACATATGGACCCCTTTTCAAAGAAACCAAAGGCCTTATCCATGCTAGCCTTACTCCTAGCCCTTCCAAGAGCACTGCCACTCTTCTTTTCAATCGATTCAGCAGGCGGCTTAAGCCTGGGTTCACGGTAAGCGTCAAACGACCTGATTTTTGCACCGCTCAGAGTAAATGGGAACTCTGCCCTGTCGATAACGCTCCCCCTGAGTTTGCGTAGCAAAGCCTTCCTAAAGATTCTACCATCCCTAACATGCATTTCTAGCTCGACTATTCCATCCACCGCGAACTCGATTGGAGTGCTTGAAGCCTCAAACCCTGCGATGAGCTCAGAGGTTAGTATGGTTCTCGTGTCGCTTTGAGATGCAGCGATGGCTGTAAGGGTGTTCTCCACTTTTCGCGCCTCAGAATCCGCCATTACGCGTAGCATCGTGTCCAGTGAATCCACAACCAGCAATCCGTCCTCCGCCCTTGCGCCTTCAATGAACTTCTCCACCAAAACCTCAGCGCTGCTAAGCCTGAAGTCGAATATCCTAATCCTAGGAGCGTACTCTTTAATCCAAGGATACTGTTTAAGCAATAGTTCCTCGGACATCCTAGTGGAGATCACCGTTACCGTTTTCGGGTCAAGCGCTTGGCTGAGCTGGAGAGCTAGCGTTGTCTTACCTGTACCCGGCCGCCCACCAACGAGGAGGGTTTTTCCGCCACGCTTATAGAATGTTACCAACCTGCCAAGAAGGGGATCCATCTTTGAATGAATAATATGTAATACAGCGTATAAGGCTTTAGGTTTATATACGAATCTGAATAATCATAAACAAGCTCTCAAGCATAAATACACACTAATTAACTCATGACTAGTTCTCTTATACATACAGTCTAGCACAAAATTCTTAGTTTTTCAAGGATAGAAAGGGTCGGGTTTAGAACAAACCAATGGTTAGGCAAACAAATGGGTCTGCTAGCTTCAAGCATACACGACTATCTGGAAAAAGCTTATCGTATGGATGCGGTTCACACCCAACTAAGAGCAAGGTTTATAGTATTTTACCAAGCATGCAGCTTTATGGTTTTAGAGTTTGGGTTAGCGGGGAAGAGAGTGCTTGTTACCGCGTCTTCTAAGGGTATCGGTTTCGCTGCTGCTAAAGCGTTTCTCTTAAACGGTTCAAGGGTGGTTATTTCATCCTCAAACGGAGAGAATGTTAGGAGGGCTGTGGAAAGCCTCACCAGCCTCGGCGAGGTTCATGGTTACACGGCTGACCTGCGTTCAAAGAATGATATTGATGAGTTGATTGAATACGCTTCCTCAAAACTCGGGGGACTAGACACACTGGTGTATGTGGCAGGTTCACCGTCACCCGGAGTCTTCATGGAAAAGACATACGAAGACTGGGAGGAAGCGTCCAGATTACTCGTGTTAAGCGCCACCTATACGGCTAAGCTGGTAGCCCAAAAGATGCTCTCTCAGGGCTCTGGTGGAAGCATGATATTTCTCTCCTCCTACGTGATAAAGGAGCCGGTGCCCAACCTAGCGCTCTCAGACGTGTGTAGAATCAGTGTGGCGGGGCTTGTGAGGACACTCGCCCGCGAATTAGGGCCTTGGAAAGTAAGGGTGAACGGAGTCATGCCAGGATACATAGCAACACAGAGAGTTGAGCAGGTGTTAAAGGACACGGCTAAAAGGCTTAACGTATCACCTCAACAAGCATTGGAATCACTCGTGAAGCAGATACCCCTCGGCTATGTTGGCACACCCGAAGAGTTGGCAAACGTTGTTCTCTTCCTAGCAAGCAGCCTATCCTCCTATGTGACGGGCGCAATGATTCCCGTTGATGGGGGACTACTCAACTCGGTTTTCTAACCCTTCGAAACACGGTATCCCTCACTATGTTCCCGCGGTGCATGGATTATCTTGTGATAAGCGAAAAATCTATGTCTTATCGGGTGGGGTGACTTCAGAGAGCATGTCCTCCCTCATTGGGGTGAAGAAGTCAATTATTAGACATTCCTCAGAGGATGTCCTTAACTCGTGAGGAACATTGGGTGGAATAAAGTAGGCGTCACCCTTCTTAACACTCCAAACGGAATCCCCCACCCTGAATGTACCTCCACCCTCTAAGAATATGCCGTACTGTGCGTGTGGGTGGGTGTGCATCGGGAACACGCTATTTGGAGCAATCCTATAGTAAACCATCATACCAGTAAGCGAATACGTGGCTATTCTGCGCCGAACACCAGGCATAACCTCACGCCAAGCAGACTCCCTATCACTCCACAGCGACTGTTTGGTATAAACACCCTCAACCATAGCCAAGTATACGGCGCGCTTCCATAAGAACCTGTCGGCACAACAAGGGACGCAACAGGAGCGAAATCCCCTATTAACATCTGAACTGTGGCCAAGCTTCAAGCTTTATCTTAAGGCATCGAGCACCCCCCACCACGAACGGAGAAAAGATGTGTTCCCTTGGATAAGCTACTCTAAAACTAGTTGAGTTAACAATGTTTTCAGTGAGGGCTATGGGTAGTCCCTTAGAAAGGTCTTAAACCTATTTAACGCTTCCTCTAACACCTGCACAGACCCCGCGTAGGATATGCGCACGTGACCCTCGCCCGACGGGCCGAAGCTCACACCTGGAAGCAGAGCCACGTTATGTTTTTGAAGCAGGTCTCTGGCGAATTGCGTAGAGGATTTTTGGATGCTCAGCCTCGGGAAAACATAGAAAGCGCCTTCAGCTTCGTTGAGGTGAACCCTATCCGCATCCTTCAAACACTCGTAGACTATCCTCCTACGCTCGGCGAACTCCCTTCTAAACTCCTCGATGAACTTATCACCATGGTTCAAGGCGTATGCGGCCGCATGCTGTATGAATGGGGGGAAACACGTCATGGTGTTTTCGAGTAGCTTGTTGACAAGGTAGACTATCCTCTTTGAGCCCACTAGGTAACCAGCCCTCCAACCTGTCATCGAATAACTCTTGGAGAGACTGAAGAGGGTGACCACTAAGTCGGGCTCATCCTCCAGTGAGCCAACCGAGAAGTTGGGTCTAGAGTACACTATGTCTTCATACGCTTCGTCACTTATTATGTATACACCCCTCTCCCTGCATAACTCATAGAGCTCAGCCAACTCAGACTTGGAGTACACCTTACCAGTGGGGTTAGAGGGTGAATTAATAATTATCACCCTAGTCCTATCACTCATTTTCCTCCGTATCTCGTCGATATTCAGTGAGAAATCCT
>CADDZQ010000019.1 GCA_902812505.1 archaeon | reverse complement strand
GTGGCTGTCAAAGCTAAGAGATAGTATATACCTTCACCACAACCCCTACTTCTAAGACATTTGTTAGTGAAATATGCTGTTAGTCCTATAAGCACGAGTAGGCTCCCTAGACTCCAGTAGTGGTTGCTGAATGAGGATGGCGAAAAAAGCGCGGCGCCCAGAAAACCATAGTATACGTTTTTTGTGGTTACCCTAGAAAAGTATATTGCTGAGGCCATTTCAAAGAACATGGGGAGAAAGAACCAGTAAGTGTTGACAGAAGAAGAAACTATGCTTGCTGGTAATATTTTGGTGGGGGAAGTGTAGAGCCAGTGTGTACCGCTTTGGGCTTCAACGAACACGAAGCCCATAGATGCTTCATTTAAAAGCACTAAGGCAGTGAAGTATTGGTTGTAGACCCTCCGATTCATCTTTTTACCCTCGAGCGTGTCAAGCCCACTCAATATGAACACTAAACCCACGACCATTACAAGCATGTTCGCCCCCACCACATATGCAAGCGAGAGACCGCTTGGATACGCCACATAGACGCCCGCCCCCACAAACATGGCGACCATCATTGCCACACCGAACAGGATGAGTCTTGCCTGCAACAGGTTCTGAACACCCATGTAACCCCTGATAAGCACTACGATTGTCCCCACCATTATCCCAGCAACAACAACGAGAACAAGGGGGCTAACCATACAACTGAAAGAAACACAACCCACTAAATTAAGCTAAACTCTCGACACAGCGTTATCAGAGCACTACGGTTAATCTTTAAGTGAACTCGTCATTCCTAATTTCGAATTTATGGAGGCGCTACAAATGATATGTAAATTACGTGTTGTGTCAGATGTCAGTTTCATTTATATATTTCTTCCAGCGTAATATTTTCCTATTCGGCGAACACAATGGTTCTAGATCGTCTAAGAAGACTACTGGTTGTGGGGGAGAGGAAGGCCTTTCAGGGGATAGGTGAAATACTCAGGATCGCTAAGGAATCTAACACTGTAATGAAGAGTATGCTGAGTGGTGATTCAGGGGACCTTAAAGCGGGGCAGGAGAGGATCAGACTCTTAGAGCAGAAATCGGACGAATTGTGTTTCGATATAAAATCTAATGTCATAAATGGTGCAATCAGCCCAAGCATACAGGATAATCTGCTAGCATGCATTGAGCTCGCCGATGATATCGTGGACGCCTATCACTACGCCGCGAGGGAGGTCAACAGGGCGGCCAACCTAGGTTTACCAGGTGGTGCACGGGTTAGAGAACTGGATGAGACACTACTCGAGATGCTTGAGCTCGCTGATAGAGCGCTTGATATGGTTAGCAGTATGCTGGAAGTGGAGGACTCGGTGGGGGAGGGGGATTTCCGCCGCGGGATTCAGAAGCTTGAGGAGGAGGCGGATAATGTAAAGGATGCTGGATTCGACAGGCTCTACACTCTCTCATCCAGTCTCCATTATACGCAGTTCCTCCACTACACGGAGCTCCTACACAAATTCGACGACATACTTGATGCATGCGAGGATATCTCAGACCTAATCGTGCAGATCACATCTTCGGTGTCATCTTAGTGATAAACTTGTTGCAATACGCGGTCTACACGGCTCTAGCCCTAGCTGTAATGCTAGTGTCCGGTAACAATCTTTCGGCATGTGTATCTACAGCGGTGGGAGCCCGTGCTATAACCATGAGGAGAGCGCAACTCCTAGGTGGGGTAGGTTACTCCCTAGGCATCACACTTCAAGGAAGAAGTATGACTAGAGCCGTGCACCTACTGCTACCAGTAGCAAGCGAAGCACTCATACTCGAAGTGTTCGCAGTCACAGTGATAATATTCATATTAGGCAAACTCACACGGGCACCAATCTCACTCACAATGTCACTAGTAGGGGTGCTCATAGGAGCCTCACTATCGAGTGGGGTGGCCATAGATAGGAGAATCGTGATTGAAACCGTGGCCATGTGGTTCATTACGCCAATAGCCGCAGCCCTCACAGCATACATAGCGGTTAAAGCTAACGTTATCAATACAGTAAGGAACCCGTGGAGAAGACTCGTTGTGATAAGGCTTATACTAGTGATTTTATCCTTTACCTCCGCCTACACACTTGGCACAAACACCTTGGGATTCCTAGTGGCCCTCTCAGGGTATACCTCAACCAGCCTAATGATAGGAGTAGCCTCAGCATTTTTGGGAGCAATAACGCTAAGCAGGGGGGAGATAAGAAGGTTGGGCGCAGAGCTCTACTCTTTGAGGTACACCCCAGCACTCGTGACGCTACTCAGTACAACACTTCTAGTTGAAGCTGCCACTCTACTCGGAGTGCCCCTCTCTAACACCCAAGCCCTCTCATCAGGAGTGTTCGGAGCAGCGCTCGGCTACCGATTCAAATACCTTGACATCAAACCATTCATAATAATAGTGGCGGGTTGGATCATCACCCCACTTCTGAGCCTAGGACTCGGCTACATAATCAATATCCCAGCACACTAAATGGAACCGCACGGAGATTAACAAAGATTGATCCCAAAGTGTTTTAGGGCAAGCCAGTAGTGCCACCGCTATAATGCTAAGAAGTAAGCCTCAAGGTTTATTTATACGCATACACTCTTATTCTCGGTTTTAAGTATGGTTGCGGAAAAAGTTATGAGATTTCAGGGTAAAAACAAGGACCTAAACCAGCTCGCACAGCAAATACTGGCCCAGCTTCAGGCTGATGGATATAAGACCCAAACCAAAAACGCTCCACTAGGAATAATTATACAGGCACAGAAGGCTGGCATCCTGCGTGACATCGTGGCGGCGGACAGAGCGTTCACCATTGTTATCGCGGGTCAACCCAACGACTTCACAATACATATAGGCATCGGTAAATGGATCCAGAACATCGCTGTAACCGCCGCTGAGGCACTCCTACTTTCAACACTCTTCCTCGCGGTGGATGTACCCGAGATGCTCTGGACCGTGCACGTTGAGAACGACCTAGCCAAAAAAATAACCCAGATTGTGGGTTAGACCTAAAGCCTAACTCCCAAATTTTTATATTAAAGCGCATATTGTGTGTTATCTATATGACGAGTGGTAGCGATTCACCTTTCAAAGTTTATACCTAAGGGGGTCTTCAATGGGAGACTCACGGGGTAAAGATGCCGGGTGCGATCAAGTAGTAGGCTACACCTATAATTATGAGGTAGACGAGTATGAGTATCGTCCACGGTAAGTTGTTTCTAGCCACAATACCTTCTTTTCTAACATAGCTAGTAGTTGATACCCCTGCACTCAGAGTCTGTGGGGCCACTGGTTTAGCTACTTCTGCTCCCACCGAATTGAGGGATGGTGTGAGACCTATAGGTAGTCCCGTTACCTTCGCTACAGCCGCTTGGAAGGCGCCGAAGAGGGCGTTTGTTGAGGTGTTACTTCCAGAGAGCGCGCAGCCAATCCACCCGAATATGGGTGAGACGACTATAAACAGAGTTGAGAGGTTGGCGGCCTTCCATGCATAGGGAGTACGCCATCCCACTGTAATTAAATACGAGCGCGAGACCCACCACGAATACCCCTGTCAATATCCCACCCCAATACTGTTTAAACGACCTCACAATCGCCTGCCTTATGGTCGACGGTTTAGCTCCAAGTATTGGCAACGTGACCAGCCATGAAACAAGTATCGAGGTGCCGGCCACAGCTGGGTTAAACGCGAATGAGACCGCTACAACTTTATGAAAGAGGTCTGAATAAGCCTTGAGTGATAGTGTAGCTATCGTGGTTCTGGTGAGCGGGGACCACGGACCCGTCCAAAGTGTTACCACTATTATCACTGCGATAATGGATAGCCAGAACTTCAATACATCAGAACGGTTCTGCATATAGCCGGGGTCACTGGGAGCCGTACTCTTAGCTAGGCTGGTTATCCTCTTAGGTCTCCATACCCTTAGAAAACCGAGAAGAACAGCGAAAGAAATGAGTGATCCGCTGATGTCAGCCAAGTAGGGACCGATGAATGAGGCCATCGGGTATTGGCCTGCAATATATGAGAGGGATGCCAATATTGCGAAAGGCCACACATCTCTCACTCCTCTCCACTTATCTACTAGGTAAGCGAGCACCCATGGCGGTAGGAGTGCTAGAATAGCCACCACTTTTGCCACAGAAGAAGAACAAATAGAAGGGGAAGTCCAGTTACAGCTGAGAGGATTATTATAGGTGTGCCAAGAGCGCCATACGATACTGGAGCATTATTGGCAATCGCGGTCACTTTTAAGGCGGTCAACTCTTCAAAGCCTATGGCGATGAGTACGGGGGACACCAGCGCCCAAGGATACCCGAAGCCTACCAGGCCCTCGAACAGGGCGCCGAAAGACCAAGCCAAAAGTATCGCTTGAATCCGTGTGTCTTCAGTTGCGTTCCTAACAACCCACTCTTTAAAGGCGTTGTACTTACCCGTCAAAACAAGGGTATTATAGAAAGTAAGGCCCCAGAACACAATCCAAGATATAGCCCATGTACCAGTGAGCGCGCCTATTAGGAAGGACTCGGAGGCATAGACTATAGGAGTCCTCCATACTCCAGCTGCTACCAAAATGGCCACTATGGCTCCAATCAGTGAAGCAAGCCATGCTGTCAATCTTAACACAATAAGCAGCAGAAACAACACTATTAACGGTACAAGTGAGAGAACTATAGTCAAAGCCACATTACCAGCAGGATTTAACTGCTGAACATACACAGCGAATCATTATCATGCATCCTAATAAATTTTTCTTTACATAGTAGAAACTCCTTAGAACCAACAATCTCTCCATAGTCTTTTCCAACCTGTAAGTGTAAACAGCTTGCAAATAAGAAAATAGCTTAACCTGACATGAAGCCTAAAGAAAAGATGCACAACTCACCCCAAGCTCTTTAGTAGAATTGTGCAGCCTTGGGCTTTGAACAACCGCTTACCCCCTCTGTTTTAAAGCTTAGAGAACTTAACGTCAGAGGATTAGCTATCCGGTCCCAATTTTCTCACAATAGAGTATATTATTGTTGACCTTTGTGCACAGTTGCATTGATTCCGCTACGTTTAAACGAACCCACCAATAGCTGGTGAATTAAGGCCGATGCTCCTATGTTATTTAAGTCGGCTGTTAATATTGACGAAGAGATATCCAAGAGTTTTGGTGATCTCTTTGGAGAAAAGATTGTTAACGGCCGAAGGTTGAGTGTTGAGGAGACAATATGTACTCTGACCGCCGAATTTGAGGCAGACATCGAGAAGGCACTCGTTGAACGCAGAAGACTGCTCAACTCTAGAGACCCAGTGATTGCGAGGTACGCCTTTCCCAGCTGGGATACACGCTTTGAGCATCCCGTTGATGGGAGTGTTAGGAGTTTTCGGGAAATTGTTCAGGGCCTAATAGACAACTTTCTTGGTAGGGACAGTGAGTTGGTGTGGCGGTTAAACGAGTATGCGCCCATACCAGATGAAGCCCATCCTCTTAAAAACCCCGGCCTCGAACTCACTGGACCTTGGCATCCCATCGATATGGCTATAAAGCAGATTAACGCTGATGTTTCAGCCATCATGGGGCCAGATGATGAAGACGCGGCCCCACCTGACTATTTACCCTATGGCTCCAAGGAGGGGGAGATTGGGCTTTTCTCCTCTCGGCGGAACGAGCATCTACTCTTATCTGGCGAAATCCACGAAGCTACTGTTAAAAAGAAGGGTGAGGCAAGGTTATACAGGATTGAGAAGCCGAGGGAGAAGTGGCCGACGAGTTTCCATAGGGTTCCCGGCATGCATCTCAGAACCCCCTACATTAGGGTTAACGGTAAACCAGCTCCAAGCATAATCGTTGACTACGTTATTCACGCCTTAAACGATTTTGAGCCACTCAGGCGTAGGGGTAGCGTGCTCTATTTCTATCAGCCCAAGGTTCAGACGCCCTCTGAGGCAGGGGTGGTTGCGAAGATTCTTTGGAGACTTGAGAGACTTATGGGTGCGGTGAAGCCTGGTACATTCATCAAACTCAAAGCCCTATACGAGGAGGGTAACGCTGGCAGGTTTCTACCAGTTATAATGTGGATGTGGCGCTACTGGCTTATAGGCACAAATGTTGGGCGCTGGGATTACACCGCGAGCCTGATAGAGATGTGGAAGGATGAGAGGGTTCTCCCAGACCCACAGAACGGCTCGCTTATGGGCATGACGGCTCCACACATGATGGTATACCAAAAGTATAACGCGCTCATGAATCTTATGGCGGGCGTAAACAGAGGTGAGCTTGTGGGTGGGGCGCCTATTGGGGGCATGAACGCGGTTATGCTCTACGCCAAGACAGACCCCTACGGTAGGGATAGACACAACGCCGTGACTCTGCGCTCAATGTGGCTTGATAAGCTACGTGAGCGCTTAATAGGGCTCATCTTTGTACCCCACCAAGGAACGCCCCCGAATGGAAAGATAACGCTTTCGGATATCTTAGAAGGACGTGTTAGGGGAAGGCTTTATGACTGTTATAGGCAAAGCTGGGTGGCTTCACCCGATGAGCAGTATGTGGCTGCTGGGAACAAGCCCCTACGCACCCCCCTTGAAAAACTTCAAGAGCTATTGGATGCCCCAGAAGAGTGGGAAGTAGTGGATGGCGCAAGGGTCGCACCCAAGGTGAGTAGCGGCCTCACGGAAGCTGAGAAGCGCATGCTCAGCGGGTTGGGTCTAATTGACGGGGCGGGGAGGATCACGCCTTGGGTCATCAATGAAGACAGTGTGGACACACCAGAAAAACTCTTCTCAACCATATGGGGTGAGAAGGGGTTGTGGGGTGGGCTCTACGATATACCAACTGGTGAGATAACCGCGGAGAACATTCAGCACGCCTTCTATATGGCGGCCAACTATGGCTTCCAAGTGCTCAACGGAAACCTGGCCGCGGCCATAGACGACTACAAACTCTTCCCCGGCCGCGTTGTTAGGTTCATGAATGATTTGGCAACCTATAGAATATTCGTATCCTGGCTTTGGAGCGTTGTCCACCACAGTGCTAAGGTCACTAGGGATGGTTGGCTGTGCGCGTCGAAGCTCACGGATGATGGTGTGATACCTGCACTGGAATCCATAAAGATAGCGACTGGCACACCCTTCAGCGCTGAGCTTCTCGAAAGGCTTTGGGAGCTTCATAATCAGTGGACCCAATCATTCTTCGAAGAGTTCGACCGGCTCGCGGCTATACGAATAATAGCCTCAACACTTATTGACAGACACGCTCGAAAAGCGGCTGGAGACGCGGCGCGTAGTGTATTGGTAGATCAGGCTGTAAGAGTGCTGGTTAAATCCCTTCGAATGGGAGCGCCAACCCAAGAGGTTGCGAGAAGCCTCACCAGCCTGTTCGAATGCGACGAGGACAAACTCGTGGAGGATTTAAAGATTGTCAACCTAGCTCCACAAATAAGCAAAATACTGTCTAAGACGTATGGCGCCCCTCCAGATTATAGGAGGGAGCTCACATTTGAGCAAGCCGCAACACGAATATCAATCCTCCTCAACCGTGAAACCTCAACCCTAGTGGCTGAAGTTGACGCCTTAGCCCCGAGATTCGACCGCGCAAAGGCCGCCATAATTATGGACATCCTAAGAAGGCAGCTAGTGTGCCCCAAGTACATCCAGCACAGTGCTCGCGTACTGTTCGTAGTGGCAGATAAAAACGACGTGGAGCGTAGAAACATACTAAACGCCATATACTACGTTGAGGCTAATGGTTCACCCATTTTTAGGGATGAGGCGGGGTTGCCTTCGAGGAGGATGCTAGTGGAAGCGGTAGAGGCTGGTAGGCTCCCAAAATACGCACTAGAAGCCCACGACTACGTATACGACGAGTATGAGGAGAACATCTGACCAGCACAGTATCGCAACTAAAAGAAAACCCTACCAAATCTATCTAATACTCTAAGAACACACTTTTACATTAGAAGAAGCGATAAGAGGCCATCCTTCGAAGAAGATTTTCCAGAATCCATGCAGAGGAGTGTTTACAGTGTATCAGCCAGCAACCGTTCAGCTAGTATCACCCATTAAGTAGACGAGCTCAGCGAGTCTGACTTTTATGTTTGGATGTACTTATGGTTTTGAGGTCAAAGTAGGTCGGCTAAGTGGATGGGTGTGAACCCCATTCTCATCAAGGCGAGGCTGCAGGCGAAGTTGGTTGAAACAACGGTATCACACCCTGTGGCAGCCACCTCTTTCTTTTTCGCCTCCATAATTTCGTCCGATAGCTCCGGTTGCTCGAAGATGTATCCCCCTCCGGCTCCGCACTCAAGTGTGGGGTCCGCCATTTCAACAACTTGGACACCCATCCTCTCTAGTGCTGAGTGCACATAGCGGTTTAGACCCGCAAGCCTCGCGTGGCAGGGTTCATGCACGGTTAGACCCAACTGCTTTTTTGGAAGCGGTAGCCGCATTAGCTCGACGAATTCTGGGAAGTCGTACACCTCGACCTCCACGCCCAGTTGTCTGAATGCTTTCATATGCGAAGAGCAGTTGGAGGGTAGGGAAACTATGGGTTTACCCTGCGCGGCATCCCCGAGCCTTTGGGCCAAGGTCAGCGCACGCTCCCTTTCACCCTCCGCGTAGTGCGCGAGCCCGCAGCACGCGTTTATAAGCCTCACCCTGTATCTTTGACGCAGGAAGTCGAGCGCCCTCAGCACTGTGGAGGTAAAGAACACGGGAGCTATGCACCCAGCGAACAGGATTAATTCGGGGTCGGGGTCGCTGTACTCAGGTGGCAGCGTTGGTTCAGGTGTGATTTGAGCAACACGTCTAGCCACCTGCAAGGGGAGGCCCATTTTGGCAAGCCTAGCAGCATTGTAGAGTCTGAGGGGGTCCTCCAGTATCCTGTGCACCATGATCTGTTCGAGGCTAGGCCTCCTAGCGGCACTCATTATTTCGCCGAATTCCACGCCGCTTGGGCACGCTTCTTCGCACTTCCTACAATACACGCACGTCTCTATCCCAGAACTCGTAAGCGCGCCTGAAACCACCGCGGCTATCCTACCGCGTGGAGAGTGCACCTCTGACCTGGTCGCCCTATATGTTGGGCATACCTCTAAGCAGAAGCCGCAGTGCACACACTTCAGCGAGAGCTGTTGCGCCAGCTTGAGGTCAGCCAAGCTACTCAGCCTCCCAGGGCTTTGTGTATAGTAGGCTTACAACACGGTCCCCAGTTTCTGGTGGGTTTTCGTAGAGCATCTTGTATGGGTTTAGTAAGCGGTCGGGGTCGAACGCGCGCTTTATCCTCCATAGCACCTCGAGCTCTGACTGCGAATAGTATTGGTGCATGAACCTCGCCTTCTCTATTCCCACCCCGTGCTCGCCGCTTGGAACACCCCCACACCTCATTGAGGCCTCAACTATCTCCCACCCGGCGCGCAAAGCGTTCTCCAAACTCTTAGGACTCTCCGGGTTATAGGGTATAAGCGGGTGCAGGTTTCCGTCCGCTGCGTGGAAGACGTTGGCCACCATAACACCATACCTCTCGGCTATCCTCCCAACCTCCTCCAGAACCGAGGCTAACTCAGTGCGGGGCACTATACTATCGAGGGTGAGGTAGGCTGGGGAGACAACGCCCATGGCGGGGAACGCCCCCTTCCTCCCCAGCCAAAGCCTAGAGCTCTCCGCCGGGTTCTCAGGCACCATTACCTCACCACCCAGACATTCAAACACTAAGCGCACACGCCTAACCTCCTCCTCCACTTGTGGGGTGTAACCATCACACTCAACCAAGAGTAGGGCCGCGCAATCAGGGTAACCCGCCTTATACCTACTCTTCTCAACCACGTCGATAGAGTTCCTATCCATCATCTCAACAGCCGCGGGTATCACGCCCTCTTCATAGATCGCTGAGACCGCTCTTGCAGCTGAGGCTACATCTTGGAACGCTCCCAAAACAGTCCTAGTGGTCTCCGGCCTAGGGTGGAGTCTAAGCGTGGCCCTAAGAACAGCGCCCAAGCTACCCTCGGATCCCACGAATATATTCGCACCGTTAAAGTAGGGTGTACCCCCAACATCCTCCACACTTCCATCGCATAGTGCAACCCTGAGTTTGACCACACTGTTAAACGTGGACCCGTACTTGGGCACGTGTATCCCACCCGAATCATGCGACACATTACCGCCAATAGAGCACACACTGTAACTTGAGGGGTCAGGGGCATAGAAGAGGTCGTGAGGAGCGTGACGCGTCACCAACACGTTAGCCAAACCCGGGCCAACCTCTATTTCGAGCCCTTCACAGCTGTAAACCCTGTTGAGACGTGTAAGCGAGACCACAACCTCCTCGCCTGTGAGGGCCACGGTTGACCCACTCAGACTCGTCCCGGACCCCCTAAAAACCATGGGTGTACAACTGCGATATAATAAAGCTATCAACCTCACCGTCTGCTCTTCATCAGCTGGGAGCGCCACCAAACGCGGTCTACGCTTAACCGCCGTGAAGGCATCGAATCCGAAGAGCGCCGCATCCTCTCCCTCCACAACCCATCTGGCGCCAACAATTTCCTCAACCTCTCTTCTAACATCCACGACTACCACGTCACATCAGTTACAAATAAACATTCCCCCCTACTCTATATGTGTACGGCACACTCAGTGAAACCAAATTTCAAAACGAGCCTGATACGGTATTCAAGAATGTTCTAAGCAGAATTTTCCAGGTGATAGCACACCTTTGGGGTCGAGGGCTTGTTTGAGCTTCTTTAGCACAGCAGGGTGATACCCCCAGTAATCACCATTGTAATCTCCTCTTTCAACTATAATCGGAACCCCCAATAGCCTTCGAGCCTTCTCAACATATGAGAAGTCTTTTACGGAGAGGCGCACAACTCCGCTACCCACGTAGGCGATGGCCATGTCTCCTTTGAGGACGCTCAGTGCACGCTTCGCATATTCAGACTCTAACCCTTTTTTGGAGGCAACGGTGACAATGTTACCCTCTAAGGTGGTGGGCTTAAGGATACCCTCAGACAGTCTCAGAGAGGTGTTTATCCTCTTCAAGGCTGACGCGTAGCCCCCGAACACTGCTCCCAGAGCCTCCCTACCCCCAGCCTCAAACACCACCCAGACGCACAGCGGCCTCAGTCCACCGCGCAAAAGCGTGTTGAGTAAAGAGGTATCACCAACACCGCTCACAAACACTTCGGGCTTCGGGTAAACCCTGCAGTAGAGCTCTACGAAGACACCCAGCCAGCCAAGCGAGCCAATCAGGCTCTTCCAAACCTTATAGCCACTCGAGAACTTCGTTGTCTTAGAACCAGAGCTCACAAGCACCCCATCACCAGTGCATATTTTCGCACCCAAAACGAGCTCCCTAGGCATACCGTACCACGTTGAGTAGGCGCTCACAGCGTTCGCGGACGCCCAGCCACCCATACTTCCCGCGTAATCGGTTGGCAAGTAGAGTCCACGTTTATCCAGCTCAGCACTCAAAGATGTTAGAGGGCACCCAGACTGGGCTGACACGTAAAGGTTTTCAGGTGAAACCTCCAGAACACTGTTTAACCGTGAAAACACTAGTCCGATCTTTGTTTTAACAGTTGGACCCACCGGGTTTGTGCCCATGCAAAACGGGTACACACTCAGGTTATTAGCCGATGCGAAACCCAACACGGAGGCGACCTGCCCATAGTCTTCGGGGTAAACGTTCACCTCCGTCTTAGCCCAGCTCACATTCAATCCATCCCTAACCTCTACTAGCCTAGCTAAATCGTCACTCCAATCCACAAACACCAGCAATAACAACCCACATAAAAGGCAGACAGTTTGAGCAACGTTGGATGGACACCAGCCTAGATACACAAAAACGTTCCAAGCAATTATGAAAACTCAAAGTGTAATTATACATCAACCATTTAAATATTTTTAAAAATCGTTTGCATACAGATATGAAAATAGAAGTGTTTAAGAGTGTTCGGCGACTAATAATATTATGGCTGTTTTAAGGCCGATTCTGCTCAGAGGCATTTACCGCTCGATACGTCTTATTGGAGGCGCGAAACTTCCACTCATCGCTGGCCACAAACTGCTTTACTCGTGCAACCTGCGCTGTAAGATGTGCCCCTTTTGGCGGAGGTATGATGAGCAACTTCTCAGCGTTGAGGAGGAGGTTAAGATATTCGACTCGCTTAAGAGGGCGGGAGTCCTCTTTATGGGGTTCGAGGGCGGTGAACCGCTCCTACGCAGAGACATCTCCCAGATCCTCATGGAGTCGAACAAACGCTTCCACACAAGCATGGTCACGAATGGCTGGCTGCTTAAAACAAAAATACACGAAGCCAAAGACTACCTAAACTTCCTCTTCGTCTCACTGGATGGACCACCACACATCCACGACCTAATCAGAGGGATACCGGGCTCATTTAACAGAGCTGTGGAGGGATTAAAGGAGGCTAAAAAACACTTGGACGTAGCGATAAGCCACACCATCATGAGTGAGAACCTAAGATACGTCGAGAACATGGTCACATTAGCGCAGAAACTGGGTGTAGGAATAAGCGTCCAAGTGGCGTACAACTATACCACGGCTGAGAAGCTATCACCAACTGGAGAAGGTCTTAGAATGGCACTTCAAAAATTACTCGAGTTAAAGCGCAGAGGGGCGCCCATAATCGAGTCAGAGGGGTATTTTGAATCGGTGTTGAAATCATGGTATGGGGGACACGGCTGGACGTGCAAGCCTTGGCTCACAATCAACGTTGACCCCCAAGGAAGGGTTGTTCTACCCTGCTATGTGCTCAACGAATACAGCGGCAAGAAGCGTGTTTGGGAAACAGACCTAGTCAAGCTCTGGAACACCTACCCATGGGAGCAATTCGAAGCCTGCAACAAGTGCGCCCTCGCGTGCTACCTTGAACCATCACTATTTAGCTGGAGGAATCTCTCAAATGTGAATGAGAGAATACTTCACGGCATGTTCTCATACATAGCTTCAAAAACTGGGTTAAAACACGTGGATGACGAGCCGAGCGACAAACCACTTGTGAGTGCAAGGGTTTAAGCTCCCCAGAATCCCCACCGCTTTCCCTCTCGCCGACTTGATTGGAGCTGTGTTGAGCTTGAATAGCTGTTTTGCCTCCCCCATCCGTTCTAGTATAGAAAGGACTTTAAAGTTCGGGTTAAAGCTGAGACACCAATTCACGAGTTCGAGATACGCCTCCAAGTACTCGTTCAACGCTAAAATTTTCCTCCTATTCGGTTCGAAGACCTTTCCCGCTATGGTTCACTGGACTTCTTTCATCCTAGAGCATCCAAAGAATTTTACTTCTCCTGAATATTCAAACCACCTCTCTACCTACCTCTCCTTGCACATCGCCACGCTTACGCATGGGTCTTACAAGCATCGAAGGATAAAAGATATGTTTGCCCAAGACGTATTATGAGCCCAATATGCTAGAGGATACAAAGTATGTAAAGGGTGGTGAAAACTCAGACTTAACCACGGGGTCACTCACCACCCCAGTTTATCAGACTGTAGCGTACAGGCACCCCGTGGGTGACACATACAGGTACTCTAGGGAGAGGAACCCCACGGTTGAAGTTTTGGCTGGTAAGGTGGCTGGGATTGAGGGAGCCGAGTCTGGCTCTTGTTTTTCAAGCGGTATGGCGGCTATAACCACAACCCTTTTCGCTCTTCTTAAGCCAGGTGATACATTTGTGCTCCAGAGAGATGTTTTCGGTAGGACTATCCGATTCGCAAGAGAGTTTCTTTCGGCGTGGGGTGTAAAACTCGTTATACCAGACGTGGGTAACGAGGAGCTGATTGAGGCAGTAAATAGAGGGTGCAACCTCGTTTTTGTTGAAAGTGTGACCAACCCGGCGCTCAGGGTCACAGATATAGAGAGAGTGGCCGAGGAAGCTCACAGGGTTGGCGCCAAGCTCGTGGTGGACAACACCCTCCCCACACCCGTAAACTTCAAGCCACTCGAGCACGGCGCGGACCTAGTGGTTCACAGCGGCTCAAAGTTCCTATCGGGCCACTACGACGTTGTGTGCGGGATAGTAGCTGGCCCTAAACCCCTTGTTGAACGTGTAGACGAGCTACGCAAAACGCTCGGCTGCTCACTCGACCCACACGCAGCCTACCTAGCTATCAGGGGGATTAAGACACTTGGAGTGAGGATTGAGAGGATAAACAACTCGGCTTTAAAGGTGGCCCACTACCTCGCGGGTCACAGTAAGGTCGCCTATGTGCGCTACCCAGGCTTACCCCAAGACCCTGAGAACACCACCGCGAGAAGACTACTACGGGGATATGGGGGTGTGGTGAGCTTCTGCTTGAAGTCGGAGAGCAGGGATGCACCCGAAACACTAATGACCAAGCTCAAGATGATTCAGCCAGCCAACACCTTCGGCGCAGTGGACACGGTAATAAGCCATCCTGCAACCATGAGCCACAGAAACCTTACAGAGGAGGAAAGGCAGAGGATAGGTGTGCCGTGGGGTCTACTCAGGTTATCCGTGGGGTTAGAGCACGTGGAGGACATAATCGGAGACCTAGACCAAGCGTTAAACCAAACCTAAAAAATCTTAGAACCCCCATCACAACCCCCGCAGTTCATGCTCACACATCTAGCGGGAAGCGCTAAGCTTCGACCTAAGCTCAAGGAAGAATTTTAACGCCTCGGGGTTGGCAACCGAGCCAATATTCACTGCTCTATCCAGTGGTACGCCCATCAGAATCCTTTTTACCGGGATCTCAAGCTTCTTACCGTTAAGTGTTCGGGGAACCTCCCCAATTTGGTAGACCTCGTCTGGCACAAACCTCGGTGACGTGTCAACCCTAATCTTCTCCTTAATCTTGGTCTGAAGCTCTTGGCTGAGTTCTATGCCCGGCTTAAGGGTAACGAATACAAGCATCTTGGATTCGCCTCCCAGACCCTCCAAGTCCACCACTAGGCTGTCCAACACCTCGGGGATAGACTCTACAGCCCTATAGATCTCAGCTGTACCTATCCGCACCCCGTGCCTCTTAATCGTCGAGTCGGAGCGCCCATATATTATGCACGTGCCTCGCTGGGTTATCTTTATCCAGTCGCCGTGGCGCCAAACACCGGGGTAAACGCTGAAATAGGTTTCAACATACTTTTTATCGCCCTCGTCACCCCAGAAATAGAGAGGCATGGAGGGCATTGGCTCCGTGACCACGAGTTCACCCACACTCTCCAAGATCGAGTTACCCACTTCATCGTAGGCCTCAACCCTAGCCCCCAGATACCTGCACTGTATTTCGCCAGCATATACAGGTAGAATTGGGCAACAGCCAACGAAGGCTGAGCACACATCGGTGCCACCACTCACGGAGGCTAGCCACACATTGGGGTTAACCTCCTTGTACACCCAGGAGAAACCCTCAACCGATAGGGGTGAACCAGTCGAGCCCACCTGAAGGAGTCTTGACAGTCCGAACTCGCGTGGGTGCACACCGCTCTTCATACACTGATTAATATACGCGGCGCTAACACCGAAATGGGTTATCCCCACACTCTCCGCAAGCCCCCAGAGAGCATCTTGGTGTGGATACATTGGGTTACCATCGTAGAGCACCACCCTTGAACCCACCAGCAAACCGCTCACAAGGAGGTTCCACATCATCCACCCAGTTGTGGTGAACCAGAAGAAGGTCTGTCCCGCCTTAACATCATGGTGCAAACTCAGGGCCTTCAGATGCTCCAAGAGGATGCCGCCGTGACTGTGAACGACTGGCTTCGGTGGACCAGTTGTACCCGATGTGTAAAGCACCCAGAGTGGATGGTTGAACTCCACGTTCTCATACACTGGTGCAGACCCACCTCCTGTTTTGAGGGCATCCTCAAAGAGCACGACATCGCCCCCGATACCCTTCATGGGTTCTGCGTCATCCAAGTTCGCAAACACAACTGTACGCTCAATCGTGGGTATAGAGGCGCGCACACGCTCAACCACACCCCTCCTATCATACCTCTTACCACCATAAGCGTACCCATCCACGGCGACCAGAACTTTCGGTTTAATTTGGCTGAACCTGTCAACCGTGGAGGCTACTCCAAAGTCGGGTGAGCAACTCGACCAAACCGCACCTATGCTAGCAGTTGATAAGAGGGCTATTAACGCCTCGGGGGTGTTGGGTAGATAGGCCGCAACCCTATCACCCTTCCCCACCCCCACTGAGCGTAGGTAGGAGGAGAAGGCGGCTACCTTAGATCTAAGATCACCCCAACTCATCTCCTCAGCCTCTTCACCCTCCTTCGCATGTATTATCGCCACTTCCGAGTCATCCTTGTTTTCCCCTTCAAGCATACTCTGAGCGTAGTTCAGCTCTGACCCAGTAAACCAGCGTGCACCGGGCATCCTCCTAGAGGTGAGCACCTTCGTGTACTCCTTGGTGTGCCGCACACTAAAGTATCTCCAAATCGAGCGCCAAAACCCCTCCACGTCAGTCACAGACCACAGCCAAAGAGACGAGTAATCCTGAAAACGGTGGAACCCAGCCTCAGCGAGCCATCTCATATACGCTGAGAGATTAGAGCGCTCCGCGAACTCGGGACTCGGCTCCCATAGCACCCTACCCTCCAACTCCGACAACCAACCACACCAATCAAGAACACGTCTGAAAACTTAAAACGATTACGCACCAAGAATAAGGTAAGCATTAAACGCTGTTATGACCACGGCGCACAACACGGCGGCAATGGTTGTATAGTTCCTGTTTACGAATTCCCCCATAAACTTCCTTCTAGCTGTGTAATAGAGTAGTGGGTAAAGGGGTAGTGGTATAAGTATGCTCAAGATAACCTGGCTGTAGACGAGCACCCCCAAGGGGTTTAGGCCCAAGAGTAGTATGATTGTGGTTATGAACACGTTGATGAACCTTGTGACCAGCCTCCTCACCCATGGGTTAACCTTTACGCCAAGCATGCCCTCCATAACCGCTTGACCGGCTATTGTGCCAGTCGTAGAGGAGCTCAGCCCTGATGCTAGGAGTGTGAGCGCGAAGACAACGGCGACCGCGCGCCCAAACCTCTGCGCGAAGACCTGAAAGCTCTGCTGTATGGTTGGGTTGGGGTTAGGGTACATGGATGCAGCCGAGACAACGAGTATGGCCACATTTACAGTTGCCGCAAGACCCAGTAGTAACATGTTCTCCACGAAGTGTAGCCTGAGGACTCTCCGCTTATCCACGGGCTCCAGACTGCTCAGCTTGTTTTTCGTCAGATATGAATGAACAAAGAGGGTGTGGGGCATCACTGTGGCACCAACTATGCCCACCACCACGAAAAGCGCACCCTGACCCGGAAGGCTTGGGACAACGGAGAAGTGGACTGCCTGGGTGAAATTGGGTGTTGTTGTGAGCGCCAAGTAGAAGAATCCGAGGCTTATTACGCCTACGAGAACCATAAACAGCTCTTCTATTGTCCTAAACCTCCTAGATGAAAGGGACATTATGAGTAGCACATCCATTGCACCTATGAATGAGGCGATTATGAGCGGTATCCCGAAGAGTAGGTTGAGCGCCAAAACCGTCCCCAAATACTCCGCCAAATCCGTCGCTGCAATCGCCACCTCAGAGGCAAACCAGTAACCCACCACACCGCTCTTCCTCTTTATCGAGCGAGCCACAAGCTCAGGAAGAGAACTACCCGAAGCCAGCCCCAGCTTACCAGAAAGATATTGGAGGACGATCGCCATAATCGAAGCAAGCCATACCGCCCACGCTAAGCGGTACCCGTAGGCGCTACCCGCTTGGAGATCAGTACCATAGTTACCAGGGTCCATATATGCGACTGAAACCATGAGCGCAGGTCCGAGGAAACCGTAAAGCATCCTCAGAAAAGTAAAACTCCTACTCCTCCCCACCTCCTCACGAAGATTCACTGGAAACCAACCTCTTAAACAGAGCGGGAACCCTTTAGGGGGGAAACATTTATCCAACACATAAGCATATTAACTCCACACTCACTCCAGTAATTCAGGTGTAGGTATACCAAGTAAGCATACGCTAGCTGAATTTAAATACTTTCCTTTTCCACAATCAACAAGGACACCAACAACGTCACTTATGACGCGTACACACCCCAGTAGAATTGATGTTTCAAAACTCTTGAATGCTTAACACAGCAGGCAAAGCGTGGATTCTAGTATCGTTGGCCTAATTAAGACGACTCGTTGTGATGCATTACAAAAATGGCGATAAAACAGATGGCTTTTAGTATAGGCAAAGTCTTGGTGGGTGTGGGTGCTCTACTCCTTGTAGTAGACCTCCTCCTATTCGCCTTACACCTAAAGGGCTCCCCACTTGTTCACCCGCTTATATGGATAGCCACAATTGTTATCACGATAACATCGTTCAAAGGCTTTCCTAAAACACTGTGGCTACTAGCCCTGATAGTTTTGGGTTATCTATCGGGCGGTATAGGGGGCACACTCATACTTCTTGGCGCACTCATAGCACTAATTGGGTCATATCTCTGAGATAGAAAACATCGAGCCACAACACAAGAACGCTATCCTAACCGTTGTTGGTAAACAAATCTGTGCGTTGGGTTTAAGTATGTCAAACATTTTCCTACATAGTCAAGATAATAAGGGGTGGCGCAAGTTAATAGTCGTATTCGACGTTGAGGGAGTACTAATAGATGGCGAGCTTCTCCCAAGCCTCGCAAGACTAGTGGGTAAAGAGGAGGAGGTTAAGAAGCTAACGCTCATGGGTATAAGAGGTGAAATAGATTGGGAGGAGGGCTTAAGAAGAAGGCTAAAGCTTCTAAGAGGTATAAGCTATGAAGAGTGCAAGAAGGTGGCGGAAAGCCTCCCCTTCACTGAGGGAGCACACCAAATGGTTGAGGAACTAAGGCGGATGGGCACCATACTCATCGGCGTGTCCGGAGGCTTCTCAATACTCACCTCAAGAGTTAAATCCCAGCTGGAATTAGACCACGTATTCTCAAATGAACTCGTCTTCCACTCCAACAAGTTAATAGGCTACGGCCTACTCGTGAACTCCAACAAAACACAGATACTAAAAACAGCCTTCGACGACTTCCTAGAGCATGAGCCAAAAGTGGCAGTTGTGGATGGAGCGAACGACCTCGACCTCTTCAAGATCGCCGACCTAAAGATAGCATTCAACGCACAACCAATAGTTAAGCAGAGAGCGGATGTGATAATCGACAGAAAAGACCTCCGCGAGGTATCGAAGACAATAAGGGACTACATCGAGGCGGGAAAGCTGGCGCCAGAGCACAGATCGAGTACAAAAACAACGGACGCCGAGTAGGGTTTGGGGTTAAACCCCAACTACTGCCTTTACTTCCCTGAAGGCGCGGGACGCTGCTGAGAGTATTTGGTCTATGTCCTCCTGCGTGTGCGCCGTGGATATGGTTATCCTCTCAAAAGGGTCTGGGTGGAGATATATTCCCTGCTCGAGCATAGCCTGATGGAATGCGGCATACGCATCATCGTCCGCTGTGAGCGCCTCCCTATAGTTCCTCACCTTGGGTAAATCTGTGAAGAATATCTGGAAGAGTGGACCAACACCCTGAACTGAGACGTTAACACCAGCGGCCTCGGCTTCTTCCGCTAAGCCCCGCATAAGTTTTCCACCCAAACTGTGAAGGCGGGAATAGGCTGAATACTCATTCTCAGCCAAAACTTCAAGGTTGGCGGAGGTCCCCGCGAGGCTGAGGGGGTTAGCATTATATGTGCCTCCAAACCCAATCCTACCCGGACCAACCATCTCCATTATATCCCGTCTACCCGCCACGGCCGCTATGGGCACACCACCCCCCAGCGCCTTGGCATAGGTCACGAGATCAGCGGTCACACCGAAATACTCTTGAGCTCCACCCTTGGCAACTCTGAAGCCCGTGAGCACCTCGTCAAATATGAGGAGCGCTTCGTATTTCTGCGCTAACTCCTTAAGTTGCTTAAGATAATCACCCTCCGGCATTATCACACCACTATTACCCATGATGGGTTCAGCAATAATGGCTGCCACATCATTCCTATAACGCTTTAGTATTTTTTCTAAGACCTGAGGATTATTCCATGGTGACACTACAACGGTTCTAGCTATCTCTTCGGGTATACCTGGCTGGTAGGGTATCCTGAAGGGCGACACTTCGAGACCGGTCTCCATAGGCTCCACGCTGAAAAGCACATAGTCATGCTGACCGTGATAGGCGCCCTCAAACTTGACTATCCTATCCTTACCTGTAACAGCACGCGCAATCCTGATGGCGTGCATTGTGGCCTCCGTACCCGAATTGCAAAAGAGAATCATGTCCGCTGAAGGAACCATGCTACGCATTTTCTTCGCAACATCTATTTCGACCTCAGTGGGCGCACCGCAAAGTGTCATATACTCTAGCTGCTTCTTTAGCGCCTCTATGATCTTGGGGTTCCTGTGACCGTTTATCAGGGCTCCGTAGCCCATGAGTAGGTCAATGAATCTATTACCGTCAACATCTACAATTCTTGAACCCTCACCACGCTTCATATATATGGGATGGGACTCGAATCCAGCTATCCTTTTCAGAGAAGATACACCAGAGGGTATAAGTTTCTTAGCCTCAAGATATAACTTTAATGAGTTTGCAGTGTTTAGAGATGATGTCTTTTCAACCATAAAATTCACCTTAAATTCACCACAATACAAAAATAGGTTGAACAAGTATATAAACGTATGGTTCAGCTTGAAACATATAATTTAAGTACTAAAAAACACAAAAACGAAAATTTTAACCAAAATAAGCAAGAAACAATAATCTAAACGATTTAAAACCTATTTACCTTATTATTTATGCCTGCCACATAATTCATTTAAATGTAAAAAAGTGCGGTAAAGCTGTGAGAGCGTAGTGGAATTCGAATATTGAAAGATGCGGAAGCGCCACGCTATGAAAAACCATATAAGGGTGTGAGCACAGATGTGAACTAGGTGTCATCCAATCCCACCATATTAGCAAAACAAGAAACATCGAGCCTGCTCCAAGTAGAGCATCTCACGGTGGACTATGTAAGTATAGATGGCTCCGTCAGGGTTCTGGAAGATGTATCGATCAGCGTTGGTAGGGGTGAAGTGGTAGGCATCGTGGGTGAGTCAGGCTCAGGTAAGACCACACTCGGCTTGAGCATTCTCGGACTGCTTGATACACCGCCTGCAAAGGTGAGAAGTGGGGTAATAGTTCTGGGTGGGGAAACAGACCTCTTAAGACTCGACGAACACCAGCTCGAGAAGCTACGCGGTGGGTATCTCAGCATCGTGCTACAAGAATCGGTTGAGGCTTTAAACCCAGTGTATAAGGTTGGCTTCCAGCTCCTCGAGGCGCTTGAAGCAGCATCTAAACGTGAAGGGAAAAGGTTTAACAGAGAAAGCGCAAAACAAGAAGTAATACGGCTACTAGAGGAGCTATGCGTTTCCCAGCCAAACCTAGTGCTGGATAAGTACCCACACGAACTATCAGGCGGAATGCGTAAGAGGGTTGCCATTGCCATGGCCATCCTCCAGAGACCAAAGCTACTCATACTAGACGAGCCAACAACAGGACTTGACGCCTACGTCCAGAGCAGACTCCTAGGCCTCCTAAGACAACTCAACCGAGAGTACGGCGTCGCAATGCTAATAATAACACACGACCTACCGCTCGCCGCAACAATCTGCGATAGGATATACGTAATGTACGCTGGCCGAATACTCGAGGAGGGGGATGCCAAAGGAGTGTTGAACTCGCCACAACACCCTTACACAAGGGCCTTGGTGTCCGCCATACCCCAAGGATTCATTGATGCCCCTCCACTCGACGTACCCCCAGGCGACCCTCCGGATCTGAAAAGGCTGCCGAGGGGCTGCAAATTCGCTCCTCGATGCCCCCAGAAAACAAGCCTGTGTGAGGCTTCCGAGCCGCTCTTGCTTGAAAGCCATAGAGGCAGTGTCAGATGCTGGTTGTACTCCGATGACAAGAATACTTGAAGTCGAAGACCTCAAGGTTCACTTTAAGGTGGGGGGATTTAGCCTGCTCGCCAAACCTCCCCCAGTGAAAGCTGTGGACGGGGTCTCCTTCTATATAAATGAAGGAGAAACACTTGGCCTAGCGGGTGAGACGGGTTCTGGTAAATCTACAATAGCCAAGGTGCTCGTTGGCCTCTATAAGCCAACGTCTGGTAGGATTCGGTTTATGGGTCAAGAAATAGAGTTCGACAACAGAGGCCATATCACGTTTCTACGTAGAAACATAGGTATAGTTTTCCAAGACCCTGTTAGCTCGCTTAACCCACGCCTCAGGGTGCGTGATATAATTAGGGAGGCGCTTGTTGCCGCTGGCGTTGACCGAAGGGAACACGACGAGAAGATCGCACACATTGTTCCACTAGTGGGTCTGAGGCCCAGCTCACTGGACTCATATCCCAGGCAGCTTAGTGGCGGTGAAAAGCAAAGGGTGAGCCTCGCAAGGGCCCTGGTGGTACCCAAAAAACTACTTATTCTTGACGAGCCAACAAGCTCGCTTGACGTGTCCGTTCAAGCACAGGTTTTGAATACGCTCCGCAAACTTAAATCCGAGCTGGGACTATCATACCTCTTCATAACACACGACCTCAATGTTCTAAAATACATGTCCAACAGGATGTGCGTTATGTTCTACGGTAAATTGGTTGAATCAGGCCCCACAAAGAGTGTGATAAACCATCCTAAGCACCCATACACACAGGAATTGGTTGCCAACCTGCTACGGAAAGGTGAATCGAGTAGTGTAGTCATACGTGAACACCAACCATCATTTGAGGGATGCATCTATAAGAGGATATGCCCATACGTCATGAGCGAATGCTCCCAGACTCACCCCCCACTCTACCAGGTAGCAGAGGAGCACTCGGTGGCCTGCTATCTGAGTAAAGCGGGAGTGCCCGCACACTGAACACACAAATCACTTGCACACACCTTGTTATAATACTGTGTACACAGCTATGGTGGGTACACTACTCTTCCACTTTTTCTCGGATGAGTATGTGTGGCCTTACCTTCACATCCAGCATTTCTCTTAGGCCGTCGCCCAGAAGGCTGAAGCAGAGGACTATTAGGAATACCACGAATGCTGGTAGAAGCGCTTCCCACGGATATGTGTATAGGTTGAGGCCGATGGATGCCACCATTGAGCCGAGCTCCGGTCGTGTGGGGGGTATTAGGCCTAGGTAGCCGAGGGTTGAGAGGGATAGTAGCGCGGTTCCCACATCCATCGTGGCGTATACAAGCACTGAGGGTAGGACGTTAGGTATTATACCTCTCCACAATATGTATGGGAAGCCAGTGTTGAGCGCTTTTGATGCCGCTATGAAGTCTTGACTCACCACCTCGAGAGCCCTACCACGCACAAGCCTGACGTATGGGGGCCACCAGACGAAGAGCACCGCGAGGGTCGCGTTGATCAGGCTTGGACCTAGTGTCGCTGCAACCGCGAGCGCCATGATTATGCCTGGAAAGGCGAGGAAGATGTCCGTTATGCGTGCGATGGCCTCATCGACCACTCCTCTGAAGTAGGCAGCAACGGAGCCGAGTAGGAGGCCTATCAGCGCTGACAAGCCCACTATTATGAGCGGGAGACCCATGTCTATTGGTATGGCGGCTAGCACGCGGGAGAAGATATCCTGACCCTCAAAGTTGGTACCGAAGAAGTGAGTTGGGCTGGGGGGCAGATTGGCCTGCATCAGGTTTATCGCTGAGGGATTATAGGGTGTGAGCCTGCCGAAGCTAACGCCTTCAACGAACGCCAAACCCAAGAAGCCTAATACACCCACAAGCCCCACCGCGGTTAACTTGTTCTCAAGTAGTAACTCTTTTAATAGTTTCATAACACCCTCACTACTACTCAACGTCCACCACCAAGCCTTATGCGGGGGTCTAACACAGAGTAGAGCACGTCGGCAACTAGGTTCGCTACTATCACACCCACCGTGAACACCAAAACCACGGGTATGAGCACCGGATAATTGTCAGCGGCGATAGCCGAGTACGCGAATTGACCTATTCCGGGCCACCCGAATATCTGTTCAACTACAACTGTGCCCGAAAGTAGCCAGCCGAACATAACGGCGCCGAGGGTGTTCACATCTATGAGTCCGTTGCGAAGTATGTGCCGCACCCTTATGGTCCTCATGGGTAGACCCTTAGCGGCGGCGGATTTAACATGTGGGCTCCACCTAGCTTCAAGTATCGAGGATCGAGCCACACGTGTTATTATGCCGAAGTTGAGGAAGGCGAGTGTGAGGGCTGGTAGGGCGAGGTGGTAGACTCCTGAAGAAAAATCCGCCCAGTTTCCCGAAAGAAGAGAGTCCAACACAAAGATACCGGTCACCCTAGGTGGCGGGGTGAGCGTGGGGGAGTACATCCCCCCCGAGGGAAAGAGTTTGAGGTAGGTTGCGAAGCCGAGAACCGCCAACATAGCACCCAAATATGTTGGTGTGGCCCACGACGCCAAGTAGAAGACCCTTATCGCTGCGTCCCGGTAGCCCCCAAAGTTGACGGCTGATACATAACCCAAGAAGACGCCTAACACAACTATTATCACGAGCGACGCTAACACCAGTTCGAGTGTGTTGGGCAGGTAATAACCTATTTCTGCAGCTATGGATTTACCCGTCAGAGGGTCGATGCCAAAGTTACCCGTGAGGTAGTCCTTGATAAAATAGTAGAACTGGATGGGGTAGGGTTGATTCAGGTGGTATCTCACCTCCACCGCATATATTGTGGACGGCTTGGCTTTCGGCCCAGCCCAGAGCCTAGCGGGGTCTGGTGAAAGGGCGTGTGAGACCAAAAAGACTATTGTGAACACGCCGATGAGCGCGAAAATTGAGGATACCACGCGTTTAAGTAGAAAAAGGGATAGTTCTTGGGTGGTGGTCACACCTGTCACCCAGCTACGTGTAGTGCACTGTGTTGTAGAACATGAAGTAACCCATACCGGAACCCGCTGGGTTGGGTATCATCCCCGTCACATCATCAGCGTGGACCGCGAGGAAGTAGGGTGTGAAAAGCCATATCAGAATATACTGGTCATACATAGCCTTGGTGATGTTGGCGAAAGCCTGAGCTATCGTCTGATTGTTAAACGATGTCGCAGCCTCAACAGCCCAGTTCTCAATGGTGGAGTTAAGGTAGGCTGAAGTGCTCACGTACCCATTCTCTGTTATAGCTTCAACATAGTCTATGCTCGCAGTATAATCTTCACTATAGAAGGCGATACCCATTGGGTATTGGGTCGAGTTACCCACAGTGTACATTATACCTGAGTACTGCTGGAAGGTCAACGGTGAAAGGGTTACTGGTATACCTATCTGGTTAAGCTCCGCCTGAATTA
>CADDZQ010000018.1 GCA_902812505.1 archaeon | reverse complement strand
GGCTTGACAACCACCATATTAGGCTTGCGGTTCGTCGGGGTGAGGAGAATGACTATCTCGTCAAGGTTTTAGGTCAGGTCCTAGGAGTGTGAGGGGTGCTTCGCTTTGGCTTCCACACTTATGTTCCAGGGCACGGCGTCTCATGTGGGTAAGACCACCCTTGTCGCGGGCATGTGTAGATTGCTTGCGAACATGGGCTACCGCGTCGCCCCTTTCAAGGCGCAGAACATGTCTCTCAACTCATATGTGACGGTTGACGGATTCGAGATAGCGAGGGCTCAGGCGCTTCAAGCATTCGCTGCTGGAGTGCCCCCGAGTGTGGACATGAATCCGATCCTGCTCAAACCCAAAGGTAAAGGTGTCTCCCAGATCGTTCTGAGGGGGAAGCCCTACATGGATGTCAAGGCTGGCTCCTACTACGATGAGTTCGCACTAGACCTCGGCTTGAGGGTTGTCAGGGAATCACTCGAATCACTTCTTGAAAGGTTTGAGGTGGTAATCATTGAGGGTGCGGGTAGCGCAGCTGAACCGAACCTTTACGACAGGGATATAGCCAATATGAGGGTGGCCAAAATCGCTGGCTCCCCAGTCCTCTTGGTAGCCGACATAGATTTGGGGGGAGCCTTCGCAAGCCTGTTGGGTACCCTCGACATACTGAGAGCCAAAGATAGGGCTTTGGTTAAGGGCTTCATAATAAACAAGTTCAGGGGGGAGCTAAGCCTGCTTGAGCCAGCGCTCAAATTTCTAAGGGAGACCACTGGTAAACGCGTTGTGGGTGTGATACCGCACCTAGGGGATATAAGGCTTCCCTCCGAGGACTCTGTGTCCATAGCTAACATCAACCCCTCGGGGAGGGTTGATGTGGCGGTGATAAGGCTTCCCTCAATATCGAATTTCACAGATGTCGAGTCTTTCGCCCTAAACCCCAATGTCAAGGTTAGATACGTTGCTAGTTTGGAAGACTTGGGCCGACCACACCTCGTGGTTATCCCTGGCTCAAAGAATACGGTAGCCGACACCGAGTGGCTCAGGCGGACGCGGTTATTCGACGCGCTCAGAGCGTACGCGGATAGCGGTGTTGGGTGGATAGTGGGTATATGCGGGGGCTACGAGATTTTGGGGAAGCGAATCGTAGACCCATATGGCATAGAAGGGGATGCACCCGGTGAGTACAAGGCTCTTGGGTTACTTGATGTAGTCACCGTTTTCAGGAAATATGAGAAGACCACTAGGCTGGTGGAGTTCAAGTTTGAGGGGGAGTCACCGGATATTGTGAAGGGGCTTGAGGGGGCAAGGTTTGAAGGCTACGAGATAAGAATGGGTGAAGTGGTGTTGGGTAGCGGAGCATTGCCCCTCCTCAAGGCGAGACCTAAGGGTAGGGTGGATGCTCCATGGGAGATTGCTGGTGCTTGGTCAAACACCTATAAGGTTTTGGGAACCAGTGTGCACGGCTTTTTCGACAACCCCCCACTCGTAGCGCGCATTCTCAGAGCGTTGGGGAGGGGTACAAGGAGAGTAACCCCACTAAGGGCTGAGGATGTGTGGGACTCGGAGCTGAATAGGGTAGCGGAGACAATAAGGGTAAACATGGATTTAAAGTATGTATTCAGACTCATGGGTCTAAGAAGACCAACCCGCACGGTAGCCATATAGGTGTGTAGCCCGGTGTCCTCACCCCATTTAGGCGTCCTAATCACAGACCTATTGGACCCATATGTTGGGTGTTGTGGGTCACCTCACATAAAAGATGGGTCTCCCCACCCCAGCCACAGCGCTCACCCTCCCTCTACAAGGGTTACGGGGGCATCGGCGTCCGCAGGCGTGGTTTACCCGTGCTCCATGGGTATAGTGACCCTGGCGCGGGGTGAACACCAGTTTTTCCCAGCCCCCACCTAGAGGGTGGTATATTTTTGGCACCTCATAAGGCCGTGGCCTTGATTATGGCTGGAGGCAGGGGTGAGAGGCTTGGCGGGAAATTGGAGAAGCCAATGGTGAAGCTTGTAGGGAAACCAATGGTTGAATGGGTCGGCAAATCTGTGATCCGGGCTGGGCGTGTTTCCAGGGTCATAGTGTGTGCATCCCCTAATACGCTCCTTACAGCGCGCCACGCAAAGCTTCTAGGGCTGGAGGTGTTCACGGCCTCTGGTCGAGGCTATGTTGAAGACTTGGTTGAAGCAATAAAAGTCCTCAAGCTTGGTGTAACACTCGTGCTACCCTCTGACACACCACTTGTGAGGCCCTCCACCCTCCACACGCTTGTGAGCGAATACTTTAGGAGGGGGGCGGCATCTCTTACGCTGTGTGTACCTAAGATTGACGTACTAGCCCTCGGAGCTGAGCCGGGATACTGTGTGACCGTGGGTGGCCGGGAGTTGTGCCCTGTTGGGATAAGCGTACTGGATGGGCGAAGGCTGCACGCCCAGGAGTCAGGGGCCGACGAGCACTACCTAGTGTGGCGAGACCCGGCAGAGCTCCTGAATGTGAACACACCCAGCGAGCTTCGATTAGCGGAGAGATTACTGGGCGAGAGGAGTGATGCTAAGGAAGAGTTATAGGATACGAGCCCACTGTGCCCCCCGTAGCTTGATGTGGAGGGTTGCTGTTAACCGATGTTTACGCTGTTGCCTCTAACGGCGCCCTCTAAGTTTTGCGGCCTCGATGAATCGTCTTGCAAAGTTGGGGTAACCCGCAAAGTGTAGGTGAGTGTAGGAGGCGAGCGCCTCGTGGCTTAAGCATCCGTCCAACCCACCTATTATACCCCTCCCACGCCTCACCTTATACGCAAATCTGCAGTCTGATGACACGTTTCTCGCCTCCGAGTAGTGGAACTCGTGCCCCCTCAGAGTTTCCCCCATCTGGGTAAGGAGAGTGTTAACAGCGGCCTCAAGTTCTGTGTAGCCTAGGGTGAGTCTGCGGGTTAGGGCGGTGTCCAAGTCGAGCACACCCACCATGGTGTGTTTTCTACCATCGGGGGTCTCAATGCTACGTCCCAAGTACATGAGTCCGCCGCACTCGGCGTAGACGGGTAATCCCTCCTCTACTAGTTTTTTGATTGAGTGGCGCATCTGGGCGTTGGCTTCGAGCGTTTCACCCTTGAGCTCTGGGTATCCACCGCCTATGTATAGGGCGTCCACGTCGGGGGGTTGCTGGCCTCTTTCAGGGCTGAAAAACACTAGTTGTGCGCCCAGCGTTCGAAGAATCCTAAAGTTGTCTTCATAGTAGAAGGCGAAGGCTTCATCGAGCGCTACGCCAACCCTTACAGTAACCCCTGCATGACTCCCACCACCAGAATCCACACCCACCCCACCGAGCGGAGGCGCCTCCCGCGCTATGCTTAGGATTCTGTCTATATCCACTGAGCCTTCAACCTCGTCCACTATCGACCTAATCTTTTCACGCTCCTCCTCCGCTAAATGGAGCCCCAGATGCCTCGAAGGCAAGTCAATCGTGGGCGTATTCTTAAGCGCCCCAACCACGGGTATACCGGTAACCTCCTCTATGGCGCTCTTACAGATCGCCGCGTGACCCTCACCACCAACACGGTTGAGTACAGCCCCCCTTATACTATAGCCCTGGGCCATCGTGGCGTAACCCAGAACCTGGGCGGCGGCGCTGCGACCAACGCTTCTGACATCCACGACGAGGATCACTGGCGCCCGAAGTAGCCTCGCAACCTCAGATGTACTCTGAGCGTCGCTTCTAGGTGTTGAGCCGTCGAAAAGACCCATCACACCCTCCACTACCCCGATGTCCGCTTCCCTCATGGCCGACGCAAACGTCTCTACAACTCCCGCCTCACTCATTAGCCAAGTGTCGAGGTTATAGGAAGGCCTACCACTGGCAAGTCGATGATAGGTGGGGTCAATATAGTCTGGGCCAACCTTAAACCCCTGGACACGGAGGCCGCGCCTGACTAAGGCGCCCATAAGCCCTGTTGAGACGGTTGTCTTACCAACGTCGCTTCCCACACCCCCCACAACAAGCCTCGCGTACCCCATGTGTGATATCACCTCTTCAGAGTTTTAAGACGCTCGAGAACCACTAATCCAATTGGCTGCGAGTATCCGTCGAGTGGTTGCGCTACGAGCTTAGTTGTTGTTCGCCCCATATGGTGACGCTCCTCTTTTTACCAGTTTCCACACCGTAGCGGTACCATGCTACTGATACGGAGACCCCAGCCGCGAAAATTGCGAGTCCTAGGTAGAAGTATTGGGTTATGGGTAGTGTTGAGGAGTATAGGAGTACTGGTATTGACCCGCCGAGTGAGCCCATCCTCACAATCGCCGTGTAAAATCCCCTCCTCTCAGTGGGCCAGAACTCGGATTTTAACGCGTCCTCCGCGAGGAAGAACACGTTCACCAAAGCTGAGAGGGGGATAAAGAGTAGCCAGAAGAGTTGTGGGTTGACGAGCCACACTCTCTGTGTGGGTAGAAATATGGATGCGGTGGCAAGTGTGGCCACGGATGAAGCTAGCAGCAGCCACTTCCTGCTCAGCCTATCGGCTGCGAGGCCCACAAAGCCTGAGATGAAAGCCGCCACCCCCGCTACAACTATGAACTCATCGGTCAGCTGCGGGAAGAAGTATGGTCCAAGGGCGAGGACAAGTAGGCTGAATCCCGCGGTGTACGCCCACCCCAAAACTGAGCCTGTCACAAGCCTAAACCAGATTGGGACATCCACCACACCCCTGGAAGTGTCTTCTTGGTTGGGTGTGGCTCTTTGCCCATAGTACTTTTCTAGCTCACGCTCAGCCTGCGTATTCCTACCTTTGGCCTCCAGCCACATTATCGACTCGGGTGTGCGCGTTCTAACCGCGAATATGGCCGCGACCGCCAGCATAAGTGTTGCGCCTAGAACGATTCTCTGCGTGTGCGGCGAAGTGTAGTTGGTCATAGAGAGTGTGGCGGCGACTATTCCCCCAAGGTTTGTAAAGTTTACCACCAAGAATATGGATGCGCTCCTATTCCTACGTGGCACCAACTCGTGTGTGGCTACAAGTATGTTCTGGTATTCACCCCCCGCGGAGAGGAGTAGTAGTGATAGGGAGGCGAGTATGGTTTGGTAGTTTGAGGCGAAAACCAGTAGTACACCCCCGATAACGTAGAGCGTCATAGTCACGTAGAAGGTTTTCTTCCTACCCACGCGGTCAGACAGTGGGCCTACTAGTAGGCCACCCAGCAATAGCCATAGGGGTGACCACACTGAGAAGAGCGCTACAATTGTTCTCGGGAACCGCGTCCACGTCTCAGCTATGTATGGGAGGGAGTACACGTACGCCTCTATCGCTGTACCAGTGCTGAATGCTAGAAAAAGAAGTGTGTGTGCGGCCCTCCACTTTGACTCCTCGGCGATTCTCGAAGCGGACATTTCAAGTGCACATCCCTGTGGACTAGGTGAGCCTAACGGGTTGGGCCACAACCCCTTTAAAGCTACTGGGGTGGATGAGGTTGGCTAAACACTCTAAGTTGTTCACGAGTTTTGACCCTAGCCTCGTGAACAGGTTTCCCCCATCAACCACGTAGATTTTCCCCCTGCGGTACGCTTTTTTCTTCCTCCACCACTCTGAGCCGCGAAGTATATTCACCCCGTTGAGTGTTCTCTGGATGCTAAACCAAAGCGGCATCAGCAAGGTGATTTCGGGATTACACTTTACCTTATCCCTATCACCTCTTTCGCTTATAGACTTGTCATCTGTGTTAAGAGCATTATAAACACACTGAATTATACGAGTAATACCTCTCTTGGAGAACGCCATGGCTATTACACCTCCTAATTTGGAGGTTCGCAGCCTATAGTAGGCCAAGCAATGGTGCATAGAGTATCACATGGATGGATAATACAACCATGATTCTTATAAACTTGTTCCAGTATATATTCAAGCTGTTAAGCACATGCATGATGTACAGTTCGAGTTATTGTCCAAATACGATGATGCCCTAATTAGGGTTGGTAAGTATAGTGTGTGAGAATGGAATCCTTCCAGACACCATCCAAAGGTGACAAACTAGTATAGATAAATCTCACTTCAGATACCACTTTGGGTCTGATTTATCTGTGGGTGACGCTCAGAGGGTGGTTACGGCTTCAGCCATGGTTGGCGCTTGCCGAGTTTTGGTGACGCTCAACTATTTATATAAGCCCCGAAAGGGGTCCGTCATCAAGGAAAAGCTGATATTGTCGTGTGAGTGTCTTTTTCGGTGTTCTAGGTGGCTAAGTTTGATGGTGTTAAGGGTTACTTGCTACTTGAGATAGAGAAGAGTCCTAATGAAGTGACGCTTGTGTTCCGTGATAACCGCTTTCTGTTTATATCTGCCGAGGAGGGTGAGATAGTGCTTGAAGGGGATGATGTTGAGGGCTCCGAGGTGGAGGGTGTATCCGAAACGGGTGGGCAATTAGAGGTGCGCTTTAAGGATGGAAAGAGGCTTGTGGCGAAGTCAACTGTGGGGAAACTTCAGTCGGAGAGTATACCTGAATAGTTTGAGTTGATAGGTTTCGAAATGGTGTTCGACTGCCATATCCACCTCTCAGAGTACCCCGATGATAGGCTTCGGAGGTATGCTAGGCTTAACGGGCTCTTCTACACCCTTGAAGAGTTACTATCCTCGATGGATGAGGAGAGTGTGAGTGGAGGGTTGCTTTTAAGCCCCCTCTTGGAGGATGGCTCGGCTGTGCCAAACACCCATATCCTGAGACTGTGTGAAAGGAGTGGGGGTAGGCTTAGCCCTGTGCTTACGGTTGAGCCGAGTAGGGAATGGGTTGAGGATTGTGTTAAGACCTTCACGAAGAATAGAGGACTTGTCAAGGCATTCAAGATCAGGCTTGGCTACGTACGTGTTAAACCGGTGGATCAAGTGTTCTCAAGGATATATGACCTCGCAGAGGAACACAACGTGCCAGTGATGTTCCACACTGGGGACACGGCAACAGAGCGGGGAAGCCTCGAGTACTCGCATCCACTCTTACTCGATGAGTTGGCTGCGAGCCGCCCAGAGCTCAAGATAGTGGTGTGTCACTTCGGTAATCCGTGGATAATGGATGCGGCCGAGATTGCTTATAAGAATCCTAATGTTTACCTAGATATCTCGGGTCTGTTTACTGGGGGTGGAGAGTATAGGGATAAATACGTGGAGTGGCTCTCGAATAGGGTGAGTGAGGCGATATACTTCATGGGTGGCGCTGGCCGGGTGCTCTTTGGTTCGGATTATCCGGTTGAGCCGCTGAGTGAAGCGGTTCGGTTTGCACGCAGCCTAAAGGTTTCCCCAGGTGATATTGAACGTATTATGTGGCTCAACTCGAAAGAAGTGTTCGGGTTTGGTTAGTGATGTTAACATCGTGGATGCTGGGGTTGACAGGCGAAGGTATGAGTGGATTCTCGAAGAGGGCTTCAGCGGACTATATCTCTGGCACGCCCGAAGGACTCTTCACTCAGCTGAATTAGTTATGGTCGCGCTTGTGGAAAAGGAGCCCGCGGGGCTCGTGATACCTAAGAGGATAGGCTCAGATATTGGATACGTGTACTATATAGCGGTTGCCAAGCGTTTCAGGGGTATGGGGGTGGGTGGCGTGCTGCTAGACCACACCTTACGCTTCTTCTTTGAGGAGGGTCGAAGGGAGGTTTACGCCAGCATCGAGGATGATAACACCGAGTCAATACGCCTCTTCACATCACGTGGCTTCAGGCCCACGGTATTCGAAGAGTTAAGACGTAAGTATGGTGGTATGAGGGCCACAAAAACATACATGGAGATGTTAGTTGTGAGTGGTGAGACCCTCTACGTCCTAGAGCTAATTCGAAAAGAGGAGGTAGAAAGGGGAAGGGGGGATAGTTATTCCGCCACGTGAAAGCGGTTTCCATAGGAAGCTCAAAAGAATGATACGCGACGCAGGTCTAACACTCGGCTACGATGCGAAATGTGAGAAGCATCTAAGTGTGCACTCCAAGAGGCTTGTAGTGGATGTGGCCTACACACGGATGGGTGTGGTTAACGCGATTTTCGAGGTGGAGAGAGGCTTTACTTGGGACACAATGCACGTGTTAGGCCACCTTGTAACACTCAACCTCTACGCCCAAAACCTCAAAGAAGAGTTGCCATGCATATTTGTGTTCGATGAAAACCGTCACCCATCGTCGGGTGGGCACACCGCCACACTACTTAAAACCTGGTCGTGGTACACTGAGGTAAGCGGGCAAAAACAGAACATCAGACTGCACACCATACCAGTCTACTGGGATAGGAGCGCTACACCTAATACGCGCTCAATAAGTGTTGAATGGCTCACAAGCAGAATAGCCCAACTACTCGCTTAACCTCCAAGGGGAGCATGCTTCAACACGGTGTACAGTCATGCAAACTCTAGGTTGAAAGGATTCCCGTACTTTTAGATTTCGGTCTTACGTGTTTCTAAATATCTCGAGGAAATCCGTGATCCTCACCTTTATCCCGAACCTCTGCTCTATCCTCTTACTCTTGAGATAAGCGTACAGCAGGCTTGGAAGTGTGCGTGTGGGGGACCATTTTCCCTGCCACTTTGCAAGTATAGCTTTGTATATTGGTTCGAAGTAGAAGAATTTTCCTTTTAGCCTAGAGGTGTATTCATCCGTGTCGAGGGTTCCATTAGATAAGCATTCGAAGAGTATCTCCGCTGATTGGAAGCTTGGTATTATCCCCTCTCCTAGAAGGGGGAAAACCGTGCCTATGGCTTCACCTACGCCAACGATATGCGTGTCGCCCTTCTTAATGGAGACGGGTTGTGTGCGACCGAAGGGTAGTAGGCGTATCGGTCTAGCTATGGTTTTAAGCTTCCTCCCCCCGTGTTTAAGCATGAATTCCTCAACGTACTCCTTTTGTCTGTGTAGCTTGTCGCCTCCACCCACATGTGCTACTCTTGGTCCCAGCGGGAAGAACCAGGTGTACCCCGTGAGTCCAGGGTAGGGTATAACTGTGAAGTCATCGTAGGGTGGCTGCCTATCATATTCAACCCTGTATTCCAAGTTAGGGAAGATGATGTCATCGCTGATCCTAGGTAGTATTGAGCGGTAGACTCCTGAAGCATCGACTATAACGTCAAAGTTTGAGAGCTCCTCTAACGCCACTTTTCTCCCACGGGTTATCTTCGCGCCTCCCTCCGCTGCGAGTTGGATTAGCCTCTCCTCAACTCTGTTCTTGTCGAATGTTACGAGGCCGACTGTGGGTATGGTCCTTTCCCCTTTCCCGTCGAAGAGTACATGTAGCTTTCTCCCCTCGTAGAGGATGTATTCTTCGAAGTCCATGTCGAAGGGTTTGAGGATTCTTGAAAGTTCGTATTTGGAGCCCCCCCAAGCGCATTTTGAGTCAGGGTATGGGAGCATGTCGAATCCGTGAACCTCGTGTTTCGTCTCCCGTGAGAGTCTAGCTGCCAAGTAGCTTCCAGCAACACCTAGACCCACTACGGCTACCCTGATGCTACCCACCATGTTTAGAGTGTGCGAAGCACTATTTCAGTATATCTATTTTGAACACTATATGAAGCTAAGAGTCTCTCAGTATTTGTGTTCTAGGTTTTAATAAGCGTGATAGTTGCTAGAATGTGCCACCTTATTTAGGTTTATCTTAATGGGGCTTAGGTAGGGGTGAGGACCCCCTCCGTGGGGGCAGGGTAGTTCACCTTGAGCATTCAGTGTACGGTGTCAATTCCTTTTGGAGTTTCAGGTCATTCCTTCCGTGCTTAGTGTGTATATGCGTGGTGTGTGGCTACTATGGTTTTAGCTTTTTAGTCTGTGTGGGTGAATTGTCATTAAGCTTAATAGTCTTCTTGGTGTGCACATCTGGAGTGTCCAGCTTGGAGGTCAAAGAGCTTTCTGAAAGGGTCAAGATGTTACCTGTTTCCGCGGTGAGGGTTCTTTCTGATTTGGCGAAGAGCACTGATGTTATCAGGCTTACAGCTGGTGACCCCGACTTTAAGACTCCAAAGCACATCGTTGATGCCGCGTTGAGGGAGGCGGAGGAGGGACTAACTCACTATACATCGAGCGCGGGGCTACCACAGCTACGGGAGGCCATAGCTAGGAAGCTCAAGGTTGAGAACGCTTTGAGCTATGACCCCATGAAACAGATTGCGGTAACCAACGGGGGCACTGGGGCGCTCGCCCTAACGTTTCTTGCTCTACTTAATCCGGGCGATAGGGTGCTGATACCAGACCCCGGCTGGACGAATTATAAGCCGATGATAATCGCGGCTGGCGGGGAAGCAATAGGCTACCCCCTAAGGAGGGTGGATGGCTTTAAACCCAATATATCGGAGATAGAGGCTATGGTCACGGATAGGACAAAAGTGATCGTTGTGAACACCCCCTCTAACCCCACGGGCGCTGTATACGATAAGGACCTTTTAGGTGAGCTCGTGGAGCTAGCCGTGAAGAAGAACCTGTACATCGTGTCCGATGAGGTTTACGAAAAAGTGGTTTTCGACGGCCACAGCCATGTGAGCACCGCTACGCTCCCTGGTGCGTTTGAAAGGACAATCACTGTGAACAGTCTCTCTAAGACCTATGCTATGACGGGTTGGAGGGTTGGCTACGCCGCCGGACCTGAGAAAGTTGTCTCAGCTATATCTGCGCTTAACTCTGCGCTTAACTCATGTCCTTCGTCTGTTTCTCAGGCTGCGGCCATAGCAGCCATAAATGGCCCCCAGGATGTTGTGGATAAAATGGTGCAAGAGTACAGGGATAGAAGAAACTATTTTATAGCTTCACTAAACGAGATACCTGGGGTGGAGGCTTTAAGGCCTGCTGGAGCCTTCTATGCATTCGCTGACTTTTCATCCATTGAGAAGTCGTCCGTAAAGATGAATCAGCGTCTACTCAGCGAGGCGCGTGTTGTAGGAATCCCTGGCTCCGCCTTCGGTAATGCGGGTGAGGGCTACATCAGATTCTCGTTTGCCTCATCAATGGAGGAGTTAAAAGAAGCCGCCAACAGAATGACGGTTACTTTCAGGAGAGGTTAGTGATCGGATTTCCAAGAAAAGACCTATAGGTCAAACAATGCATTGATTTCATTCTCCTCAATTAGGGACGGGTAAGCGTGTTATCAAAACGCAAGAACTTGTTATCTGTGTACTATTGATGTTTCAGTGGCTGTACTATATTGCGTTTGTAGGAATATTGCTTCGTTAAACTAGATTTTCCTTGGACTTTGTTTCTTGGTGCTTATAATGCTACACTTTTTGATTGATATGTTCAGTATCTTCTCTAACTTGAGGGTTTCTAACACCAGTAATAAGCTTCATATTTATAAATACGAATCCTTGAAATACTTGGCAAATGTAAAACCATAAACCTAATCTAGATGTACCCTGAGGGATTGTGAACAAAATCTATAAGGTTTCCGAAGGACATTTACAAAGTTAAATCTTTCTACGTTTTTTGAAATCTTTTTTAAATGATTGAAAAATCTTAAATATGGCTGTTTGGTTGATTTGTTATATGCAGGAGTCCGCTCATCTTGGTTCTAAGAGTGTTTCGGATGTTACTAGGGAGTTGACTTTTGGTACTTGGAGGAAGCAGTCCTCGTGGAGGCCGCTTGTTGTCACCCGTGCTGAGGGTGTCTACTTTTTTGATGATGCTAACAGAAGATACTTGGATTTCTCGTCGCAGCTCATGTGCTCTAACCTTGGTCATGGTAATAGGAGGGTGATTGAGGCGATTAAGTCTCAGGCTGAGAAGCTCGCGTATGTTTCTCCCGCTTATGCGACGGAGGTTCGGGCTGAGTTGGCGCTCAGGTTGAAGGATGTCCTACCGGAAGGGTTGGTGAAGTATTTTTTTGGTACCTCTGGGACTGAGGCGAATGAAGCGGCTGTTAAGATGATTAGGATGTACTACTCACGTGAAGGTAGGACGAAGATTGTGTCCAGGTTTAACTCCTATCATGGTTCCACCGCTGCTAGTATTAATCTGACGGGTGACTTTAGGCGTGTGGCGGTTGATGCGCACACCTCTCTCCCGGGGTTTGTGCGTATACCCGACCCCTATTGTTATCGCTGTCCCTTCGGCCTGAAGTATCCTGAGTGTGGTGTGGCGTGTGCAGAGTACCTTGAATATGTGATTAGGAATGAGGGTAACGTTGGGGGTGTGGTGGTTGAGCCAGTTACTGGTACGAACGGTGTTATCGTGCCCCCGAAGGAGTATCTTCCGAGGATAAGGGAGATAACGAAGGAGCACGGCGTCTTCCTTGTGGCGGATGAGGTAATGAGTGGTTGGGGTAGGACGGGTGAGTGGTTCGCGGTTGATAACTGGGGTGTTAAACCCGACATACTCACCACGGCTAAGGGCATCACTTCAGCGTACGTTCCACTCTCACTCACAGCCACCAGCAAGGAGTTGGCTGACTACTTTGAGGACAACTACTTTGCTCACGGGCACACCTATGAGGCCCATCCTCTAACACTCGCGGCGGGTGTGGCCGCGATAGATGAGTACAGGGAGCACGACCTGATAAAGAGGTCTAAGACGCTGGGTGCATATTTGGGTAAGAGGCTTGGTGAGCTGGCTGAGAGGCACCCCTCGGTTGGGGATGTGAGGGGTCTGGGTCTATTCTGGGCTGTTGAGATCGTGAGGGACAGGGAGAGGAAGACGCCTTTTAACACCTACGAGGATAAGCTTGGGGGTAGACCCCTTATGACGGACAGGGTGGCCTCACAGATGATGAAGAACGGGGTTTACGTTAACTCGTGGGTATCCCACTTCGTGGTGGCCCCACCACTCATAGTTAAGGAGGAGGAGATAGATAGGGGTGTTGAGGTGTTCGATGAAGCCCTGGGGATCGCCGACGCGGAGGTGACGCACGCTTGAGCCACGTTGACACAACAGTCTACGGGTCCCTACCCAATTATGTTGGTGGGAGAAGGATTGAGGTTGTCTCTGAGACACGCTACCCTGTTTATAACCCCGCGTTTGGCAGCGTTATCGCTGAGGCTCCAGAATCGGGTGGAGACCATGTTGCAAGCGCTGTGGACGTTGCTCAGACGGCATTTGAGAAGTGGAGTCGTATCCCCGTCACAGAGAGGGTAAAGTTCCTGTTCAGGCTTGAGAGGCTTATGAGTGAAAGGCTGGATGAGTTGGCCGCAACTGTCACCCGTGAACACGGTAAGACGCTTAGCGAGGCGCGTGGGGAGGTGTTACGCGCAATAGAGAACGTTGAAGCCGCCGCTGCCTCTGTTTACCATATTATGGGGAAAAACAACCTCGACATATCTGAGGGTATAGACGAAGAACTATACCGTGTTCCTCTCGGGGTGTTCGGCGTCGTCTCACCCTTTAATTTCCCACTGATGGTCCCCTTCTGGTTTATACCCTACGCGGTTGGGTTGGGTAACACGGTGGTGGTTAAACCCTCCGAGAAGACTCCTGTTAGTATGACGTTTATAACCCGTCTCTTCGAGGAAGCGGGCTTCCCCCCGGGCGTGGTCAACGTGGTTAACGGTGGCTCGAAGAGTGTTGACGCACTACTCATCAACCCCAAAGTTAAAGGGATTAGCTTTGTTGGATCAACTTCGGTTGCCGAATATATATATAGCCGTGGTACGGCGAGCCATAAGAGGGTGCAGGCTGGTGCCTCAGCCAAGAATTTTGAGGTTGTTATGCCCGACGCCGACTTGAACCTAGTTATACCGAGTCTGATAAGCTCCTTCTTCGGTAACGCTGGAGAGCGGTGCCTCGCCGGCTCGGTTCTAGTAACCCTACCCGAGAACCATGAGCGTGTGCTCAAGTTGTTTGTCGACGTGGCATCCAAGCTGCGTCTGGGTTATGGCCTCGTGGCGGGGGTGGATATGGGCCCACTCATTAGACGTGAACACCTTGAGAGGGTTAAGCGCTATATTGAGGTGGGGGAGTCGGAGGGTGCAAGGTTGGTGCTTGATGGGAGGGGTGTGAGGCTCAACGATTACCCCGATGGTTTCTTCCTAGGCCCAACCGTGTTCGACGAGGTTTCAGCCGACATGAGGATATCTAGGGAGGAAATCTTCGGCCCAGTTGCGAGTGTTATGACTGTGAGGAATCTGGATGAGGCAATAGAGGTAATCAACTCGAGCAGGTTTGGTAACGCTGCCACAATTTTCACGTCTAGCGGCCACCACGCCCGCGAGTTCGTCTCCCAAGTGGAGGCTGGTAACATCGGGGTCAACATAGGTGTGGCCGCACCCATAGCCTTCTACCCATTCGCGGGTATGAAGGACTCCTTCTTCGGCGACCTACACGCCCAGGGTGGAGACGACCACATCTATTTCTACACGGAGCGCAAAATAGTCATATCGCGATGGGGTAACGCCAAACAGATTGTTTCAACCCACTAACCAAACAGTTTTCCCTATGATCCTCTACTGCTTCCTTCTATTAGGGTGAACACGCCCATAAGGTGAGGTCTAGGCCAAACAAAACCTATTAGGCTAGGTTTATGTGTAGGAATCTGCTTACTAGTATACCTGCCCCATGTGTTGCTAGGGCTGCGCCTATTGCGAGCGTCATCATTTGTAACCCCTTCTTCCATGGGTTAACATCGCTGAGCGCACCGATGATTGACCCGATCACGAATGTGGCGAGTGCGGATATCGCGTAGGAGCTTATAACAGCCGTAAGCCCCGATACACCCACTAGGTAGGCTAGCACGGGTATGGCTGCCCCCCCGATGTATGAGATAGCTGTGTGAAGGGCACTCTTTTTGGGCTCATCCTCTGGCTCCGAGGCCACGAGGTTGTGGGCTATCCCCTTAAGTTCCCCCGCTATCCTTGTTGCGGCCGCTGTGTCCAGCCCCTTCGATGTTAGCATTCGGCTAAGCCTGGCTATAAGTGTGTCCTCGCTTAGCGAGGCTTGGAGTTTAGCCTTCTCCATTTCGCTTTTCGCTATCTCTACGTCAGAGGTTGTTGAGAGGTATGCGCCTACAGCCATGGAGAGTGCTCCTGAAAGGCCAACTATCATCCCCGCTACAGCAACTATAAGTGGTGAGGTAAATGCGCCGGAGAACCCCGACACAACCGCGAGCACCTCAATTAATCCGTCGCTCACACCATAAATAACGTCCCTGACGCTCTCGACGCGGAATTCTTGGCTCATAAGTGTGTACTCATGTGCTATTTCATCTTTGAGCACATCGTCGAGTAGTGCCTTCTCCTCACTGGTGAGGTCGCTGCGTTCGAGTAGCTTCGCATACTTCACTATGGCTTGCTGCTCGTCTGACTCGAGTAGTCGAACGGTTATCCTAAGACCCATAAGGCCGCGTAGAAGCCTGTAGGCTTTAGCCTTCCACTTCTGTCTTACACCAGCCGGCCTCAGCGTGAGCCTACGCTGCTTCGCTAGCCTTGACCACACATCGATGTGTTTACGCTCAATTTCTGAGAGCCTAGAGAGTATATCCCTAATCTTAGGGTTCCTCTCAGCTTTAGCGAGCTCGGCGTAAACCGTGCAATCCACCACCTCATCCAGGTAGTTGCGCTGAATGATCTCTGCAACCTCAGCGTTGAACTCCTCCGCCCTGCTAAGTGTGCTCGCCATATAATAAAACCAACTAAATACAACAAAACATCTTGATAAACCCTACCCAAAACGAGGCCCACACTATAAAATAGCTTTAGAATGAATTCTAACAATACCCAGCTCCTTGCTTCCACCTGTAGCAAGTTTTCCACTACTATGTGTTTAGAGTAGGAGGAATCCAGTACATGGGTTTTACGGTAGTGTTTATATCCCTAAACATTAATGTTTGTGTTGATGTGGGTTGACATGGGTTAGACTTTGCAGTTTACGTGAACTAGAGGGTGGTAAGCCTAAGGGTTTTAACGTTAGGGGTCGAGACATCGTTGCTCTAAGGGTTGGCTCCATGGTTTATGTGTGTGACCGCTGGTGTACGCATGAGCAGGGCGACATGGGTATGGGTTGGGTTGAGGGAACCGTTATTACCTGCCCCGACCACGGCTCTCAGTTTGACTTGGCAAAGGGTGGTAAGAATGTTTTGGGTCCGGACGGTGAACCAGCTGGGAGTGTAGCCGACCTACATGTATTCGATGTAAGGGTTGAGGGCGCAGAAGTTAATGTGGATATCTGAGGCTTAGAGAGTAACTCAGAAACCCGCCCCGAGCACTACTTTGAGATGTCTACAACCTCCGCCCCGCTCACCCTTATAAGGTCTTGTGTGTGCACCCGCATGAGGGAGTTTTGGTCCCCGGCCGCAGCCCAGACGCTCTCGAAGCGTTGGATAGACCTATCCGCAATTACTCGGACACTCATCCTGTGGGGAAAGGGTGGTACGCCTCCCACCTTGTAGCCGGTTCTAGCGTAAACCTCCTCTGGTGTGGCCATGCGGAGGTTGAGTCCAACGGTGTTGCACAGCCTTCTCAGGTCAACCTTCCTGTCACCTGAGAGCACGACAACTAGCGTGTTGTACTCGTCCACGAAGACTATGGATTTCGCTATCTCGGCTATGCTACAACCCAACGCCTTCGCCGCCAACTCCGAGTTCCTAGTGGAGCTCTCAAGGACTCTGATTTCAGCGTCCACCGAGTGTGTCTGAACGTAGTCTCTCACTTGGGCGGTGCCTTCCACACCCACCACCATCACTGCCTGGTTGCGGCCGCTCGTTCAGTGTTCTCTCGGATTTTCATCAGTGAATTGTACACGGATGCCAACTCTTCGTGTGTGAGGTTTTGGAAGAGTTCACGGGTTGTTTCACGTATGACCTTTAGACCTTCCTCGAACACCTTTTTACCCCTATCCGTGGCCTCTATAAATATTATACGCCTATCCTCGTTGCTTCTAACCCTGACAACGTATCCCTGCTCCTCAAGTCTGTCAATTAGGTATGTGACCCCGGCCTGCGTGAACATTATTCTCTCTGCGAGCTTTGCCATAGATGTTCTTCCACTCACCACTAGTTCGCCTATTACCTTGAATTCTTGGTAGCCTATCCCCATGGGTCTGAGTCTGCCGTCGAGTAGTTTCTGCACCGATCGCAGTGTCTGAGCGAAGCTTCTCCACAACTCTAGCTCGTCTACTCTCGCGGAATCATTCATTTCCTTCATTCCTTTGCCTTACGCTGTTATTAGCATTACCCCCTTTCTCAGCGTATATGGATGCCCCATGCCGCTCTCACTATACCCCGAGTGTTTCGACGCAGCCAATCTTCTGGGTAGCTGGGGTTCACGGGCCTCTCAAAGCCGATGATAATGCTGTAAAGAGTGCGGCGCCAATATAGAAGTTTAGGTGGAGGCTTGAAGCGAGCTTCCCCCGCCTTAAAAGGCGGAGCTTCCTGCTTCCACGACCGAACTCGATCCCCATACCACGAGAGCGTGGTTCCCCGTCCCTAGGAACCTTGCTTCGAGCCACGTCTCTTGCGGGTCTCAGCGGCTAACATCCTTCCTAAAACCTAAAGTGTAAAGCAGATGTTGAGTGAGGGTGTAAGCTAAGCTTATATTTATTTGTCCAAGTGTGTAGCCCATGTCTACTCAGAGTGTTCCAAGCCGGTTGGCTGCGGAGCTCGTTGGAACATTTATATTTGTGTTTGTTGGTGCTGGCGGCGTTGTGACCTCAACCCGCTTTGCCCCTAATATGGGGCTACTTATAGCAGCCTTAGCGAATGGTTTAGGGCTCGCTATAGCTGTCTCCCTAACAATGGGGGTGTCGGGTGGCCACCTTAACCCCGCGGTCACGTTGGGTATGCTTGTCACACGTAGGATAAGGGCTGCTGAGGCTGCTGGATATATTGTGGCCCAAGTGGTGGGTGCAACCCTCGCTGCATACACGCTCGTGCTTCTTGTGCCCTCAACGATAGGCTCGGCGGCCAACTATGGTGCGCCATCCCTCGGCTCAGGTATAAGTATAGGTGTGGGCATAGCGTTTGAGGCGGTGATGACATTCATACTCCTAAGCGCAGTTTTCGGCACCGCTGTCGACCCTCGGGCTCCAAAGATAGGCGGGTTCGGCATAGGCCTCGCAGTGTTCCTTGACGTCTTGACGGGTGGACCCTTCACGGGAGCCATGATGAACCCTGCGCGGGCGGTAGGACCAGAGATAGCCGCACACTACTTCTCAGCGTGGTATGTGTACTGGATAGGACCAATAATCGGTGGAATTGTTGGAGCCCTCGTTTACCAATATGTTATAATGGGTCATCGGGTTAGTGACACCCCTAATTAGTTTCACTTATTGTGGGATGCTACAGTTGTGGTTTAGATGTGTTTCGAAGGGTTTAACCCCTTGTTAAACATTTTAGTTTGGGGTTGATTTGCTTGCCCAGAATAGTATTCCTAGGAACAGGCGCAGGTGGGTTCAGAGGTTCAGGAAGACTTAAATCCTCTGTTTACTTGGATGGTATGCTGTTCGATTGTGGAGCAGGGGTTACTGGGAGGCTTGAGGACCTCGACCTGTTAGACAAAATTGATGCGGTATTCATTACACACCTACACAGCGATCACTTGAGCGGGTTATATGACACGCTTGTCTCTATGGTTGTTGAGAGGAGAAGTAGACCTCTTAACATTTACGCGCCCCCGGGGCTGAGCAGTTTGCTCAACATCTACTCCTCGCTCGGTAACAAGCTGAGCTCACCTGAGACGGGTTTCAGTGTAAACCTCTTTGTGAGTCTCAGCACTACCGCTAGAGTGGGGGAGTACACAGTGGAGGGTGTTGTACTGGATCACGTGGTCACCAATGTAGGGTACATTGTAAGGTGGTCTGATAGAGTGCTTGTTTATACGGGGGATACACGCGAACCTTCTAACCTACTCAAACATAAGGTTGACTACCTCATCCATGAGGCTACTTTTACAGAGAGGTTTAAAGATGTAGCCAAAAGGTATGGTCACACAACCGCCCTCGAGGCTGCTAAGACAGCTGAGGCTGTAGGTGCCAAGAGACTCTTTATAACACACATAGAGAATAGGGCTGACCCAGCTGAAGCCAAACTCAGGGAAGCGCAGAGCGTCTACCCCGAAACCATTATGCCAAAGGACCTAGACGAATTCACACTCTAAACAGTGAGAACTCATCCGCCTTGACACTGTTTTAAGTCCTTAGGGCCATTACACAGCGTGGCTCACGCAGGGTTGACTGCTATCTCTAAGCTTAAATGGGGTGGAGTGTTTTTATTGTTCGACCTCTTGTGAGCCTGTCTGAGAAGGAGTTTTACTATTCTAAGCTGGGTAAGAACTTTGTTTTTCCGGGCTATAAGGAAAAGTATCCGCGTAGTAGGGGTTATCACCTCAAGCATGTAAAGTTCGAGGGCGACCTCGACTACTCAACTAAGAGTTTGAAGGGGCGTGCCACCCTGAGCATAGTTGTTCTGGATGGTGGTGGAGGTGTGGTTGAGCTTGACGCTGTTGACTTTAAGATTGAGGGTGTGAGTCTGAATGGGAGACCCGCAGAGTATACTTATGATGGTAGGAAGCTGTTTGTCCGCTCAGATATGGGGCCTGGTTCGGATGCAGAGCTTGTGGTAGAGTACGTTGTGCGTGAGCCCAAGAAGGGCTTGTTCTTTATTGTGCCAGACGCTGACCACCCCGAGAGGCAGTATCAGGCGTGGACTCAGGGTGAGAGTGAAGATAATAGGTATTGGCTTCCCGTGTACGATTATCCAAATATGAAGTCCACTTCGGAGGTCATTCTGAGTGTGCCAGCCAACCAGTTTGTTGTATCCAACGGTGTATTGGTGGAGGTTAGGAGTGAGGGTGATAGAAAGAGGTATCACTGGTATATGAAGCATCCGCACTCCAGCTATCTCATATCCTTTGTGGCTGGGGAGTTCGACTCGAAGGAGGAGAGGGTGGATGGTGTCTTGCTCCAGTACTTTGTACCCAAGGGTAGGGGCGGTGATATTGAGAGGAGTTTCTCTAAGACGCCCGATATGCTCAGGTTCTTCGGGGAGTTCACGGGTGTAGCCTATCCTTACGAGAAGTACAGTCAGGCGTGTGTGTTCGGGTTCACGTATGGTGGGATGGAGAACATTAGTGCCACCACGCTCACCGAGAGGACGCTTCACGATGAGGTTGCCCACATGGATTTCTCGAGCGACGGCCTAGTGGCCCACGAGCTAGCACACCAGTGGTTCGGTGACCTCGTGACATGCAAGGATTGGTCGCACATATGGCTCAACGAGAGCTTCGCCACATTCTTCCAAGCACTCTACTTCAGGCGTAACCGTGGATTGGATGAATATTATTACGACTTGGTGGGTAAACTCGACACCTACCTTGAAGAGTCGGCTAAAAGATATATTAGACCCATATCAACCAAGTTCTACTCTATGCCTGAAGAGTTGTTCGACAGGCACGCCTACGAGAAGGGCTCACTCGTTTTAAACTCACTCTTAAACCTAGTGGGTGAGGAATCCTTCAGGAAGGCTATAAAACTCTACTTGGATAGACACAGGTTTGCGAACGCTGAGACAGACGACCTACGTAAAGCCTTCGAGGAAGTCACAGCTAAAGACCTGGAGTGGTTCTTCAACCAGTGGGTTTACTCCTCAGGACACCCCCAACTCAAGGTTAGCTATACCTATGACGCACAACAGAAGCTATTGAAGCTAGTGTTCAGGCAGACCCAGCAGGATCTTGGCGCATTCAGGCTCCCACTACGACTCATAGTTAACTTTGATGGTTCACATAGGGAACTCACGGTTGAGCTCGATGGGAAGGAGCACACCTTTGCTTACCCATGTGAAGCTAAACCAAAGTATGTGTGTGTTGACCCCGACATGAGCGTGGTGGGTGTCCTAGAAGTCGAGGAAGATGAGTTTTCATCCATAGCTAAAGCCAAAGAGGATGAGCACCTCTACTGTCGAGTCATAGCCATAAGAGGGCTATCCAAGAAGTCTTCAGCCTCCGTGGTAGAGGCACTCGAGGAACTGCTTCTATCCAATGGTTTCTGGGGTATAAGCGCAGAGGCGGCCTTCTCACTTGGCTCTATAGGCACCAAACGAGCCTTGGAGGCGCTCCTTAAAGGTGTTCGTCACAATCACCCCAAGGTGCGTAGGGCTGTGGCGAAGGCGCTGGGCAGCTATAAGGAGAGGGAGTCATACCAAGCCCTCGTAGACATCTTAAGGGACGAGCCAAGCTACTATGTTAGAGGTGAGGCAGCGCTCTCACTTGGTAAGACACGCCTCAAAGAGGCATACGACCAACTGCTTCAAGCGGTCAACATACCCTCCCACTCGGACGTCATAGCCTCAAACGCTGTGCAGGGACTAGCTGAGCTCAGGGATGAGAGATGTATAGACCTACTCATAGAGAAAACCTCGACGAAGTACAGTGAAATGCTGAGACGCGCCGCCGCTCAGTCGCTGTACGCATATATCTCGAACGATAAGGTTCGCAGCAGACTCATGGAACTCTTGAAGGACGCTGATTATGGTGATAGGATAAGTGCCCTGCAGGCCGTTGAGAGGAGTGGTGACACCCGCTTCCTAGACGCGGTTTCAGGGGTGGTTGAGTCCGACTATGATAACAGGGTTGTCCGCACCGCCATGGAGGTGAGGCAAAGGCTCATTCAGGCACAGCAGAACCAGATTGGTGAGCTACGCACAAAGTACGAGCAGCTATCCGAGGAGAACAGGCGTCTTAGAAGCGAAGTTGAGGAGCTCAAGGCGAGGTTGAAGTAGGTTGCCCCCTGAATCCGGTGTGGTTGAAAGGCTTAGGGCTGAGTTAAGCGCCTCTGGGCTTGATGGTTTCATCCACTTCCAGACTGGGAAGGCGCATGAGAACGTTACGCTGCGCTATCTGAGCGGTGTTGGAGGACTAGAGGACTCGGGACTGGTGTTCTCAGTGGATTCAGAGCCCGTACTCATAGTCAAGGACTTCGAGGAGGTGAGGGCTAAGAGGCAGTCGTGGATTAGGGATGTGAGGGGTGCCACCACTATACCCCTCAGCTTGGCAATGCAGAGAATAAGTGAGGTTGTTCGGGAAAAGAGGCTTACGGGTAGGAAGCTTGGAGTGGATGAATCTGAGCTCACACTTGAAGTATACTTGGAGCTATCTAAACTCGGCGTCGAGCTTGTACCCATCGGCTCTAGGATTATGCGTATGAGGATGCGGAAGACTAGGGAGGAGGTGGAAAAGGTTAGGAGGGCTGTGACAATCGCGGAATCCGCCATAAAGAGAATAGGAAGCCTTCTCAGCGATGGGCTCACGGAGGCGGAGCTAGCGGCTGAAGCAACACTCGCCATGGAGAAGGCTGGTGGCTCCAAGGCCTTCGTTCTCGTCCAATTCGCTGAGGACGCGGCTCTGGCCCACGTCCAACCCAGTGGTAGGCGTGTGAAGGGTGACGGCCTTCTCGTTGTGGACCTTGGGGCAAACTATGATGGCTATAACTCGGATATTACGCGCACATTCGTGGTGGGTAGACCGCCAATTGCGCAGCTTGATTATGTGAAAACTGTCTGGAAGTCTATGGATGAGGCGGTTGCCGTAGCTGCGCCAGGTGTGGGTGTGGCTGAAGTGGCGGGGAGGGCGCGCAGGGTTATTCGTGAAAGAGGTCTACCGCAACCCCGGCACAGAATAGGCCACGGCCTCGGCCTGAGTGTCCACGAGAAACCCATCGTTGAGGAGGGCTTCGAAGATGTACTCGAGGAGGGCAACATAGTGACCGTCGAACCTGGAGTATACTTTGAAGGCTTGTGCGGTGTAAGGTTCGAGGTGGACTTGCACATAACTGAAGGAGGTTGCGAGGTGCTCGACTCAGCAACCCTCGTAGAGCCCTAAAAGCTCACATTAGCACCTATGAGCCCCAGTATAACCTGTGTGTCGGATACGATGTTGGGGATTTTGGCGTACTCATCTGGCTGGTGCGCGGTCTCATCACACGTCATCCAGACAACCGTGGGTATCCCGTTAGCCCTGAAGTACTTGGCAACGGTGCCGCCCCCTATACCCTTCGGCTTCACAGATGTACCCCGAACCCTTCTCAGCGTCTCAGTGAATCTCTTCGCGAACTCTGAGTTGGGGTCAGTTGGTGGCGATGGGTCCTCCCTGCTCACCACTTCAACACGGCAGCGCACACCGTTTCGCCCGCAGAAATCCTCCACTAAGCGCTCAACGTCACCCAGAACTTGACTCGTGGTATAGTTTGGGAGGATCCTGCAGTCAAAGTAGAATGTGTCCGAGCCTGGTACAGTGTTCACATTGGGTACATTCGGCTCACGCTTGGTGGGTTCAAACGTGGAGGTGGGCGGCTCGAAGAGCTCGTTCCTCGCATTATACTTACCATGAAGGTAGTCGTCGATGAGAAGCATGAGCTTCGAGCCCAGCCTATGGGCGTTAACCCCCTTCTCAGGCGTGCTCCCATGGGTTTGGACACCCAAAACCTGCACCCTGAACCATAGCACACCCTTCTCAGCCACCTCTAGAAGTGAGCCATCACTGTTACCCGCGTCGGGTACTAGCACCCAGTCGTCATCACCTATTACCCCCCTCCCCACTGAAAGTAGGTGGCGCACACCGTAGACGCTGCCCGTCTCCTCATCTGACACCAACACAACCCCTAAGTCCACCTCTGAGTCGAGTTCACGCTCGGCGAGGCTCTTGGCCGCGCACAGTCCGAGGAGGATTCCCTGCCCGTCATCCTCGGAGCCCCTACCATACACCTTCTCATCGATGAAGCTCGCCTTGAACGGCTCATGATGCCATAGGGAGGAGTCACCTGGAGGCACCACATCCAAGTGACCCACCACCCAAAGCGTCTTCGGCTTATCACCGTAAAAACGGGCTACAAGATTGGGTCTCAAACCACCCCTAGCCCGAGGATCCCCCGCATCATACCTCTCACACCTTTTGAAGCCGAGTGAGCGAACAATACCCTCCAAATACTCACACTTCTCAAGCTCCCCCTCTCCCCCATTATCTGGACCAACAGCCCGAATGGGGAGCATATCCCTGTAAACCGAACGAATAAACTCTTCAAGCCCACCCCTACTCAAGCTACCCACCATGAAAGCATACACCAATTAACAGGATTAAAGCCTTTCCTCTATATCGAGGAAGTCAGATCTAGGCAAAATTCTAGGAACAAAACATGAAACGCGATAATCAGGGCACCGCTATCATTAGCCTTATCAAGACCTCGCCTTTTAAGGCGGGGTAGCTCACTATTGGCCCAGTTTTACTCTTATTTTGGTTGTAGTTAGAATGAAAAACTTTTATGGGTGCGCGTGTAAGCCATCACTATGCGTGATACGGACTACGATGTTATCGTTGCGGGAGGAGGTATGGCTGGGCTCATCACCGCAGCGAGTATAGCTGAGTTCTCAAAGCAGAATGCGAGGGTGCTTGTTGTGGATAGAAATAGTGAGGATGAGCCTGGGAAGAAGACCTCCGCTGGTTGGATATGTGGTGACGCTGTGAGTAAGAATAGTCTTGACTTCCTCGCTAAGTCTACTGGTATTGTTTACGGTAGACCCGAAATCGAACATGAAGTTGAGGGTGTGATGGTTTACTCACCCGACCACTCAACCAAGGTACTCTTTGAGGGTGCGGGATTCATATTAAACAGGAAGCTTCTCCCACGCCGCCAGGTTGAGGATGCTAAGAAGCGTGGCGTTGAGTTCCAGTTCGGTGTGAGCCTCGAATCACTTATAGCGGAGGACGGTTACGTGAAGGGTGTGGTTGGGCGAACTAGAAACAACGAGGTATTTAAGAAGACCGCCCGAGTGGTGGTTGACGCAACCGGTTCAGCCTCCCTGCTCAGGGTGAGGCTGCCAATAAAGGCGAAGATACAGAGGGAGATCGATAGGGATGACATGGTGGCCACAGGTCGCTACATATACGAATTCGATGTAGCCGAGGAGGACCCATCCTACTTTGACCCCAAGTACGCCCTAATACACCTAGACCAATACTTGGCGCCGGGGGGCTACGCTTGGACATTTCCCAAGGGGCAGAACAAGGTGAATATTGGGTTGGGCTACCAAAAGAGGGCTCTCGATGCCAGAAACAGGAGATTTGGGAAGTCCGACGGCCTCCAAGGCCTCATAGATGAGTATGTTGCCAAAAACAGGGTTATCAGGAACCCGAGGTTATCATCCTCACCTGACGATAAGGGTAACGAGAAGGGTCACTGGCAGGTGCCGGTGAGGAGGCCCAACGACTGCATGGTTGCTAACGGCTACGCCGTCGTAGGGGACGCGGCCTGGATGCCTAGACCCATCGACGCGGGGGGGATAGGTCCAGCCATACATGGCTCCGTGATACTTGGAAGAACGGTGGCCGAAGCCCTAGAAGCCGGTGATGTGAGTGAGGGCGGTCTCTGGAAGTATAACGTGGAGTTCATGCGCACCTACGGTTACCAGATGGCTAGCTTCGAAGTGTTGAGAAGATACCTGCAGACCCTGCCAAACGAGGACATCGACTTCGGGATGAAGTATTTCCTGTCACAGGAGGACATAGGTCTAATAACCCACAGAAGACACCCCAAATTTTCAAACCTACTCAACCCAGCCCTTATGGTTCGCGTCATGGAGAAACCGGGCCTTGCGCGAGGTCTCAAATACACGGTAGACAAAAGCGAGAAGCTCATAGCTCACAACCAGAACTATCCCGAAACCCCACAAAAATTCGACGAGTGGCAGAAAGCACTGCTCAAAGAATTGCAGGAAACATACGTAAAGTTTGGATTAGCATAGAACTAACTACCGATCTTATCTTATAAATAGTTTGACCTCCGAGTTTTCGTGATAGATAACTGATACAGAGAACCCTTTTTATCTTAACGAGGGTTAGGGAGCGGAAGACCCCATCCGCTAG
>CADDZQ010000017.1 GCA_902812505.1 archaeon | reverse complement strand
GCTTGATTGAACCTAAGGGTTTCAGGGCTTTCATAGCTGAAATAGAGAAGGAGGGTGGATTAAAGCGGATAAAGCGCCAAGTTTCCGCTGAATACGAAGCCGCCGGGGTTCTAGCGGCCTTCGACCCGCAACCCACTATACTCGAAAATATTCGTGGATACACGACACCCGTAGTGGGGAACGTTTATTCAACTAGGTCGCTCTTCGCGAAGTACTTCGGTATATCGGAGCGTGAGCTGACGGCTCACCTTCTGAGGGCGCTCTCAAAACCAGTGAGAGTGGGTGAGCCGGAAAAGGAGGATGCCCCATGCCAAGAGGTTGTTGAAGAGACAATTGACCTACCAAAACAGTTACCAGCTCTCTTTCACACAGAGGGTGACGGGGGTAGGTACCTGACAGCCGCAACATTCTGTGCGCGTGACCCGGAGTATGGGTTCAACCTGAGCGTTCACAGATTGATGCTACTCGAAGACGAGCCTAGGAGGATGGGTATAAGGATAGTTCCAAGGGACCTCTACGCCTACCTGAAAAGGGCTAAAGGTGAAATCGAAGCCGTAGCCACCCTGGGAAACGGTCTTGGCTATATGGTGGCGGCTGCGACAACCGTCCCCACAGGCTACGATGAACTTGGTCTTGCGAACGCCCTAGAAAAGCAGGTTCTAGTTAGAGCGCTAAGTGTAGACCTACCAGTTCCAGCGGACAGCGAGTTCGTGCTTGAGGGTAGAATAGTTGAGAACCCAGGTATTAGGGAGGGGCCCTTCTTCGACCTCACACTCACACTCGACGCGGTAAGGGATCAGCCGGTGTTCGAGGTCAAAAGGTTGACGCATAGAGCGAAGCCCTACTATCATGAGGTGCTTCCAGGCTTATCTGAGCACAGGTCTCTGATGGGTTTACCACGCGAGGTGACGGTCTACAGTGAGGTTTCAAAGGTCGCCGAGTGCGTTGATGTGCGACTCACGCCTGGAGGAGGATGCTGGCTTCACGGCGTTGTTAAAATCAGGAAGAAGCAGGAGGACGACGGATTAAAGGCGATTGAGGCAGCGTTTAGAGGACACGGCTCACTCAAACATGTAGTTGTAGTGGACGAAGACATAGACATAGACGACCCATCCCAAATCGAGTGGGCGATAGCAACCCGCTTCCAAGCGAAACACGGCCTCGTGGTGATCGATGACGCGGTTGGTTCATCGCTAGACCCATCCGCCGATAGGATGACAAGAAAGACCTCTAAGATGGGTCTGGACGCAACAATACCCCATGATAAACCCAAGGAAATCTTCAGAAGATGGGGTTACCAAGAAGTAAAGCGTGATAGCTACGACTAGCCACAAACATAGCCCTGCAACCCTAAGTGAATTGAGGGCAGTGCTATTCGACATGGATGGTACAATCATAAAGAACAGCTACCCCTTCCCACAAGCTAAGGCGGAGATACTGACCACACTGCGTTCGCGCGGCCTGGATGTGCCTGAGGACATCTATGGCTCAATCGCCAACCTGCTAGAGAAACTTAAGGAGGTCCAGTACAATGACCACACCAATATTCGTGACGTGATTCTTTCGATTCTCACAAAGTATGACTTTGAATGTACGAGTGACGCGAGACTGCGTAGAGGCGCGTTGGGTACCCTGCGTCGCCTAAAGCAGGATGGATATAGGTTGGGCTTGATCTCCAACTCAAATCTTCTAGTGGTCAGGAAGGTGTTGGGTGCCACGCGTTTGTACAGCCTATTTGACGTGGTTGTCACAAGGGAGGGTGTGGAGAGGATGAAGCCGTACCCCGACATGGTGTTTGCTGCATGTGAAAAACTTGGCATCCACCCCTCAAACACCTTGGTGGTAGGGGATAGCTGGGTGGATATTGAGGCGGGTTTCGCCGCTGGGGCTAAAACCGTCTATATCAACGCCAAAAACGCGGATATACCGCAACACCCGACCTACGAGATACGCAAGATAACCGAGCTACTCAAAATTTTAGGGGTGAATGGGAGGTCAACCACTGGTGAAGTTACCATATAGCGTACTCGTTTTGGAGTTCGACTTCCCCTACGATTGTAGAAGGGTGTTTGAGTGGTGGACCGAGATTGAGCCAAGAGGTTATGTTGGGCGAAGGCTCAACCGAATCGAGGTGCTTGAGAGAAGTGAAAGGGGTGCGAAGGTTATGACCCACTGGAGCTTCATGGGATTCGGCTTCAAACTTATCGAGGAGTTAGAGATAAAAAGTGAGTATGAATGGGTGTGGAGGTCGCGCTTCCTCGGCGTGCCAGCTGTGGAAACATTCAGGCTAACACCCACCAAAGGTAGCTGCAGACTCACAATAACATCCGTGATGACTCCACCCAACACTTTCAGAAAGATACTCTTCCTAGCCGTGGGCTGGTATTGGCGGGGGGAAGATAAGAAGGAGTGGTCATCTGCAGCTAAGGCGTGCACTGAAGAATTGGCGAATGCCTAAAAGTTTGAAAGTGTTCTCCACAACTCTTTGTAGGATGATGCAAGCTCTTCGCCGAGTTCCACCGTGTTCCTCTTAGAGAGCGAATAGGCAACAAGGGGTAGACCGACAGCAGTAGTCAAGGGTTCTGGTAGAAGCATCAGGCTTAGTCCCAATCTAAGCAGGTTCGGATTCTTCGTGAGCCTATCGATCTTCTTCGCGTCCGACAGGCTAAGCCCAGTCCCCTTCATCAACTTCAAGAGCGTCTTAAGATGCTGGGTGCGCCCCTGTACATCTCTGAGTGTGTAGGGGAACTCGGATTCAACCATAAAGGAAATCATGATAAAGGGATTCAAAAGCGGTTCACTGAAAGTGTTCCTGGGGAAAGGGTCACACTTCATCGCTGCGATGCTGGGGCACGGTTAAATACCTCCTAGAGATAAAGTTATAGAGGATGCCCACAACTATTGAGATAGATGGATACCTAGAGCAGAAACTCGATGTGCTCGTGAGCATAGGTCTCTACGCAACTAAGACGGAGGCTGTACGCGACGCCATAAGGCGGCTCGTACAGCAGGTGGACATAGTCTCGATACTTATGAACATGTACCGTAAGGGTAAGGTAAGCCTAGGCTACTGCGCTGAGGCCTCTGACCTATCATTCGATGAGACGCTCCTAGTCATGCAGAAAAAGGGTTATAGGCCTAGGCTGGGTGTCGACGAGCTGGGTTTAGTTGAGAAAGAGGTGCGCGCCCTCGACTCTACGGATTCAGTTGTGTTCGAGGGATTCACACTGGGTGTGCTGGGTGACTGTCTGGGCGATAAAATGTTCTCAGGAAAACCATGGAGGGTTCAGATCACACAGCACCAAGTTGAACACCTAAGACTTGAGATCAGGAGGGGTGTGTTATCCAAGCTCAACGATGGCGTGGTCTTCGTCACAGGCATACGCTCAGTGGACGAATTCGCGTCCCAGAACGCGATCTCGAAGGGTGAGGCCGCCTCAATACTAGCCGCCTCCAAGAACAGTTCACCCTTGGCCGCCGACGACGAGAAGGTGAGGGTTACAGCTGAGAGGGCGGGTGTGAGTGTGGTTGGCTCAATATCCATTGTGCTCTACCTACTAGCCAGAGACTTTATCAACGAGGAGGAGGCTCTGGCAGCATACGAGAGACTCCTAGGCCTTGGCTACTATCTACCACTAAGCCCAGCTGAGCTCAGTAACAAGAAGCTCTCGGAGCGCGTGATCGGCTCAGTCGGTGGATGAGGATGGCGGACTCAGATTCTGACATAGTGGAGATCGACCGCTCGAGGGATGCTTCCTCCAGATTCGAGGACGTGGTCGTAGCGCTCGACTCGTCGATAAGTATGCGCGCCCACGACTACGAGCCGTCAAGGTTTGACGCAGCCAAATCAGCCCTCAAAAGGTTCGTGGATGTGAGGCTCACCACTTCCCCAATGGACAGGGTAGGAGTGGTTGTGTTCTACGGCTACGCACTCCCAATAATCAAGCCCATGAGCTCTAGGGAACTAATCGTGAACTTGGTATCAAAACTCAAGGTTCTCGGCGAAGCCACCAACCTAGGAGACGCACTCATAGCCGCTTCAAACATGTTCGATGACACAAGAATACAGGGATTCACTAAGAGGATCCTCGTTATAACCGACGGAACATTCAACCAGGGCCCAGACCCAGTAACCGCCGCCCTCTACGCCACAAGCAGGGGTATTAGAATCGACTTTATAACCCTAGGTAAACTTGAGGGTAACGACCTCGAAGTAATCGAGGGATGTACATCACAGACTGGAGGAATCCACCTAAACGCCGAAGACACGCAGAAACTACTTTCCCACGTCGCAAGCATCGCCGACAGGAGACCACAGAGCCTATAGACCAAGGCAAAGGTTAAATTACACTATTAGAGGTTGATTGGTATGAAACATGTGTTTGAAAAATCCCTATCTAGCCGCAGAACGCTACTCACACTTTTTTTGATGAGCACGCTGCTAACCGCAGTATTCGCGCTCACACAGGGTGTGCAAGGCGTAACAGATTCATCCGCAACAACTCTAAGCATGTATTTGGGGGTACCACAGAATCTCAACGCCACATATACACAACGCTTTACCTACATTGCACTTGCCAAAGGCACGTTGATAACCAAAGGTGGCTACAACGATTCTTTTATACTTACACCTCAACCCTACTCACCTGGTGCGTTCGGAGCAGTATTCGAGTTTCCTTTCAAGTTAAACATATACAGCGTACAAGTATCCGCTAACTACAGTCGATCACTGGCAGGCAAAAATCCACCAAGCAAAACTCTTCTATTCGCAAACGAGTATATCTACAACTATTCGATTGCACCATACTTTGTAATATCGCCAAATGCTCCAAGCCACAACTATACATCGACTGAGCTTAAAGTGGATTATTACAATGTGAGTGTAAGTAGAATGGCTAGTTTTAAGTACAGCTATGGCGATATCAGTTTTAATGGGCCCGTGATCGAGCAGACTAGCATTTATCAGCCACCCCCATCGACTGTCGGGCGGACGATTATTAAAAACTTCTATGTATATGATGCAAAGAGTGGGCTACTCATCTATTGGACCAACACAACACTCTACCTACTTTCTGGTAACTCGGAGGTGAACATTACGAGTACTGTTTACCTTACGAAGACCAACCTGAATAGCATTAACCCAGCAGGAGACGCCAAACCCCTCGCACCCCCAACCATCCCTCCGACACCATCAAGCAGTTTCATTGGGAACCCGGTCTTCATTGTGCTCATAATAATAGTGATAGCCCTGGTAATAGTTGTGATTGCAGCCTTCGCAAGGAGAAGGTGACAAACCGCTTCAGCCATCGAGCGCTCTAAGCGTTGAACGCTGGCTTTAAAACACGCGCACACTTTTTCCTTATAGGGGCCGTCGGCTAGTCTGGTAGGCTGCGTGCCCCGGGCGCACGCGACTGGAGTTCAAATCTCCACGGCCCCACTACCACCTAACTCTTTAGGATTATTCTGGTGCCTCTTTTAAATAAACATTCAACGTGATTAAAGTATTTCAATGAGTGAAAGCCTACTGTTGTTCAACAAGTGGGTCTCCATATGGGTGTTAACCTGTAACGTTTTGTAGCTTAACTCGCGTATTGGTGGTTAATCGACAAAGTTATGAGTTACTCGTGGGTTTTGTGTTTTATGAGTTATGAGTTTAAGTTACCAGATATTGGTGAGGGAATCATTGAGGGAGAGATTGTTAAGTGGCATGTGAAGGAGGGTGACTTGGTTAAGGAGGAGCAGCCGCTTATCGAGGTTATGACGGATAAGGTCACAGTCACAATACCCTCACCCGTGTCAGGTAGGGTTTCGGAGATACTTGCACGTGAAGGTGAAAAGGTTAAGGTTGGCCAAGTTCTACTTAGGTTGGCGACGGATGGTGGTCAATCCGCAACGGTTACTCCACACGCCGTGGAGACCACGCCTCAGCCTTCCCAGCCGCAAGTTGAGGCACAACTCACTCAGACGGAAGGTGAAACGAAACGTGTGCTTGCTACACCGGCTGTGAGGAAGCTTGCAAGGGACCTTGGGGTTGATATTTCTAAGGTTGTGGGCACGGGTCCTGGTGGAAGGGTCACAGAGCTTGATGTTAGGAACTACGCTGAGCAACTCAAAAAGCAGGCTGCCTCCCCAAGCGCCGCTGCGTTGGTTGAGCCTATGCAGCCGAAACCCCTCAGTGAAGCTAGGCCTTACCCCCTCGCGGGCACACTTGAGGAGAGGGTTCCGCTCCGTGGTCTCAGAAGGACGATAGCTGAGAGAATGACTAAGTCGATGTACACAATACCTCATGTTACACACTTCGATGACGTTGATGCCACAACACTCATTAAACTCAGGGAGACGCTTAAACCAGCCGCAGATAAGAGGGGAGTCAAGCTCACATACCTACCCTTCATCGTTAAAGCGCTGTGTGTAGCGCTGAAGGAGTTCCCACACCTTAACGCCTCACTCGATGATGAGAGGCATGAGATTGTGCTCAAAAAGTATTATAATATAGGAATAGCCACCGCTGTGCCTGAGGGATTGGTTGTACCAGTGGTTCGGGACGCCGATAAGAAAAGCCTTTTCGAAGTTGCAGAAGAGATAGGTAGACTCTCAGAGGCTGCTAGACAAAACAAGCTCACCCTCGAAGACGTGCGTGGGGGCACATTTAGTGTGACCAACATAGGTAGCATCGGGGGAGTCTCGGCTACACCTATCATAAACCATCCAGAGGTTGGCATACTCGGTGTGTACAGGATTACCAAGAAACCTGTGGTTGTGGGCGACGAATCCATAGTTGTGAGGGACATCCTCCCTATAACACTCACATTCGACCATAGAGTGATAGACGGGGCCGTCGCAGCATCATTTGTAGGCAGGCTCAAGCAGATCTTGGAGAACATGGATGAACTAGTGGCCGCTACACTCTGAGTAAGGGGGAGCTTGGTTTGAGTTCAAAATATGACTGCGTGGTCTTGGGTGGGGGTGTTGGCGGCTATGTTGCAGCAATTAGGCTAGGTCAGCTAGGAAAACGAGTTGCACTCGTAGAGAAACACAGGCTTGGCGGCGAGTGCCTGAATTATGGGTGTATACCCACGAAGACGTGGATAAACACGGTTAAGACCGCTTACACAGCGAGCCACTCAGCCAATAAAGGCATCACGGGGGACGTGCACGTCGACCTCAAACAGCTTAAGGCGTGGAAGGATGACGTTGTGAAGAAGCTGGTCGGCGGAATCGAGGGTCTGTGTAGGTCGAACAGGGTGGAGGTGGTGTACGGTGTGGGTAACATAATCAGTGAGGGCCAAGTAGAGATAACACAGGGCTCTAACTCCAGGACAATCGAAGCCGAGAATATCATAGTGGCAACTGGCTCAAGACCCACAGTTTTACCCGGCTTCGAATATGACCACATCAACATAGTGGACAACCACGATGTGCTGGAGTTCACGGAGGTGCCAAGGAGCCTGTGTATAATAGGTGGGGGAGCGATAGGCTTGGAGTTCGCGTTCCTCTTCTCGAAGCTGGGCTCCAAGGTGACGGTTATAGAACTCATGGACCAACTCCTCCCTGGCATGGATAAGGAGGTAGCCGCCCTCATATATAGGTCAGCGGTATCACACTCCATCGATGTCCACTTGGAGTCGCGGGCGAAATCATGGAGTCGGGTAAACGACTCCATAAAGGTTGTGTTCTCCGAGAAGAATGGTGAAGAGAGGTCAGTTGAATGTAAGCGGGTGTTAGTAGCGGTGGGCAGGCGGCCCAACACCGATGGGCTAGGCCTCGAAACGCTAGGTGTACAGAGGGATAGGGCTGGTTACATACAAGTTGACGGCAAGCTTAGAACAAATGTAAAGGGGGTTTACGCTGTGGGTGATGTGACCCCAGGACCGATGCTGGCCCACAAGGCCAACCGGCAGGGTGAAGTAGCCGCCGAGGTCATCGCGGGACTCAACTCTGAATTCGATAACGTAGCTGTGCCCAATGCGGTGTTCACCGACCCTGAGGTGGCAACGGTTGGTCTATCGGTGGAAGAAGCCTCTAAGTCTGGCTACGAAGTTAGCGTGGGTCGCTTCCCCTACGTAGCGCTTGGGCGGGCGGTCAGTGTGGGTGAAACCGAGGGCTTCGTTAAGGTCGTAGCGGACGCGAAATCGGGTGTGATCCTAGGCGTACAAATAATGGGGTCAGAAGCCTCTGATATGATAAGTGAGGCTAGCCTAGCGCTTGAGATGGGTGCAACTCTAGAGGATATAGGTGCAACCATACACCCGCACCCAACATTCCCAGAGGCGCTACTCGAAGCCGCGAAGCACGCTGAGGGCAAGGCGATCCACATCATCAACCGACCACGCAGCAAATAGCGCTAGGGTCTAACCAGGAATCAGCTGCCACATTACAAAAGCAGTCGCTATTCGGAGTGATTCATCGGTAAGTGTAGAGCCACTAATCACCCCGCCAGTTTGCTCTGAGGCCTTATATATTTCGCGGGGTGTATACTCGTGGTGATAAGCCGATGGTTGACCTAAACACGCAGGCCCCAGACGTACAGCTTGTGGACACCGATATGAAGCCTGTTAAGATATCTGATTTCAGGGGGAAGGTCACTGTTCTCGCCTTTTATCCAGGCGCCTTCACCTCTGTTTGCACAAAGGAGATGTGCACGTTCAGAGACAACATGAGCAAATTCAACTCACTCAACGCAACGGTGGTTGGTATAAGCGTGGACCCACCTTTCTCCAACTCCGCGTTCAAGAAGAGTAACAACCTCAACTTCCCGATACTGAGCGACTATAACAGGGAGGCTGTGAAGCTTTACGGTGTGGCAGCAGAGAACTTCGCGGGGCTGAAGGGTTACACCGCTGCTAAGAGGTCGGTGTTCATTCTTGACAAGCAGGGTATAATCAGGTATAAATGGGTCTCAGATGACCCACGAGTTGAGCCAAACTATGAAGAGATAGCTAATCAAGTGGCCAAACTGCAGTAAAACCCAATTTATTGTTTTTTCACCCAAAATATAGGTCTAGGTAAGCTATATTAGTCGACTCCCAGTACTTGGGTTATGCCTCTTGGATTCGACTTTGACGAGGAGCAGGAGTTGTTTAGGGCCAGCGTGGCTGAGTTCGCGAGGAAAAACCTCACAAAGGAGAACATAAAAAAGTGGGATCGTGACGCAAGATTTACTAAGGAGCTCTACGAGAAGCTCGCCGAAATCGGGTTAGCGGGCATAAGCATCCCCCCTGAATACGGGGGCCAAGGAGCCGATTCCGTGACGACTGGTATAGCCGTGGAGGAGCTCTCAAAGGTGGACTTCAACGTGGGCAACCTCCTTATAATCGACAACATACTTTCAGGGGGTATAATCGCCTCCTACGCCAACGAGAAACTAAAAAGCGATATTCTACCCAAGCTGTGTAGCGGCCAAATACACCTTGGCATAGCGCTTACGGAGCCCCACACCGGGTCAGACGCGGCGAACATAAGCACTCTAGCCAAAAAGCACGACGGATACTATGTTTTAAACGGCGAGAAGGCGTCGATAAGCATGGTGGGCGTGGCATCCTACTTTACACTCTTCGCTAAGACTGCTCCCGAGCTAGGCTCTAAGGGTATAAGCGCCTTCCTCCTACCAGTGGACGCGGAGGGCGTCCAGCCCTACTATTTTGATGATTTGGGCTACAGGCCTCTGAGGAGAGGTGGATTGATTCTAAAGGATGTCCGCCTACCCGAGGAGAACCTTATGGGTGGTGAGAACAACGGCTTCAAGATAGTTATGCAACAGTTCGATTACAGCAAAACCCTGCTCGCACTGTCCTGCGTTGGTGCGGCTTTGGGGGCCCTCGATGATGCGGTGGAATACGCGAGGAACAGGAAAGCCTTCGGTCAACCCATACTAAAGTTTGAAGGTGTACAGTTCAGACTCGTTGAACACTACACAAAACTGGAGGCCGCCCGCTTACTCTGCTATAGAACACTCTGGTTGAGAGATAAGGGTAAAAGGATAACCAAGGAGGCGGCTATGTGTAAGTGGTGGGCTCCCAAGCTCGCTGTTGAAGCGATACACGACGCCCTCCTCACCATGGGTAACCCAGCTTACTCAACAGACTTCCCACAGGAGAAAAGGTTAAGGGACGTGATAGGGATAGAGATAGGTGACGGCACAGCAGAAATACAGAAGATAGTTGTGGCTAGGGAAATGTTCGGCAGGGAATTCATACCATACAAGTAACCGGGTAGCGTGCATTCAGCCGCTCAGAACACGTCTCGCGAGCTCAACCGAGTCGTTAACACCGCCCATAAGCGTATTCATAACACGGGCATTCACACCCTCCTCCATCACTTTCTGCTGTTCGTTGAAGTCAACGGTATCGATTATGAGGGTGCCCACAAATTCTCTGTAGAGTTTCGCCACACCAGCCACCGACGGCTCGTAGCCAAGCTGACTCATCATAGAATCAGCGGGACCCTTGATCGCTCTACCACCCACGAGCGGGCTGATGGCTGACACCTTATCCCTATTCGCTTTTAAGGCTTCAAGAATACCCTTAACACTTAGTATGGGTTGTATGCTTGCCAACGGGTTACTCGGACACACGATTATCTTATGTGCTGAATTGATTGCTTCAATAACTCCGGGTGCTGGCTCGGCGTCATCAGAGCCAACAAACCTCAAACCGTCGATGGGGGTGCTGAATCTGTGCTTCACATAATACTCTTCGAATGTAATCCACCCATCAAGTGTGTGAACCTGTGTAACGAGTTCGTTGTCCGTTGCGGGTATAATCTTCGGCTTTACTCCGAATTTGGCTCTGATTATATCCGTCACTCGACTCAACGGGCACCCCCTCTTCATAAGATACGTCCTGAATATGCATGTCGCGAAGTCACGGTCACCCAAATTGAACCATTCGGCGTCCTCCAAACCCAGAAGTCTCAGACCATCCCTCACTTGGAAGCCCTCACCTCTAAGTCCCCATCCACGCTCATCATCCCACACATCAGCCAGCGCATACGTAACTATGTCTATGTCTGGTGCAACGTAAAGCCCGAAAACCCATAGATTATCACCCACATTACCTATCACGTAAAGCGAATCGGCACTAACAACCCTCGCGAGACCTCTCAGAAACTTCGCAGCCCCAACCCCTCCGGCAAGGGCTACTATACTTCCAGTCATAAGCACACTCTTTACCAACAACTATTAGGTTTAGCTTCCAATCAGCCCATAGGACTCTAAAGGCAAAATCCTAGTGTCATCAACGCTCATAGCTTAATTGCTTAAAACAGTCTAAAACTTTTGGACACGCAGTAGTCGCCCAGCTACCCATAAATTCAAGATTCGCAATAACACTATATGATTCTAATAGTACCAGTCTACATAGCACTATAGTTCTTTGGGCACAATTAACATTTGAGTCTATTGATAGAACGATTCTAGTTTATAATAAAGTTTAAGAGCAAGGCATTACACTAGAGAGCCATGGCAACAAGTGGAGCCCCCAGTCTAAACAGCTTAAAAAAGAGTTATCATTCGCTCAGCTGGTAATAATAGGGGTGGCTGGGGCTGTTGGGACGGGGATACTTTTTAGCTCAGCTATCATGACTGGGACGGCTGGACCTGGAAGCGTATTGGCTTGGCTCCTAGGAGGGGTCTTCTACACCTTCATAGGATTCACTTATGCGGAGATGTCAACCACCTACCCCGAGGCGGGTGGACCATCAAGATACGCGCTGTATACACACGGGTGGTTCACCAACACGATTAACTCACTCGCCACCTGATATGGTACATCTTTATTCCGCCAATAGAGGCGTTCGCGGTCGTAGACGGGTTAAGTGTGTTTTACCCAAGCCTAACTACAACTAGTGGTGCGCCTACACTACTCGACGCAGCCGTGGCAGTGGTCTTGATGCTCATCATGATACCCTCCAACTACTATGGTGTGAGAGCCTTCGGTATGTCCACTACACCTTTCGGCGTAATAAAGCTCCTCTTCTACATCGCGGTGGGCTTCACCCTCGCCTTTGTTTTCTTTGACCCCAAGAATTTCTCAAACTATAAAGGCTTCCTCCCCTTTGGGTTCTCCGGCGTGTTCGCAGCTATACCGTTTGCGATGTTTGCACTTGGAGGAATAAGTGTTCTCCCCGACTACGCCGAGGAAACACGCAACTTCCGGAGACTCCCATCCGCTATAATTCTCGTAATAATCGGGCAACTATTACTATACCTTTTCCTCGACTCTGTTTTCGTGGGTGGAATAGACTGGGCCAAACTAGGTATAAATCCGGGTGACTGGGTTGGCATCAGCGGCATCCCCGGTAACCCCTTCATAACAATATCACACGCGTATAACTCGCATGTGCTACTAGCTTTAACACTCATAGTGGGCATAATCGGGCCGTTCGTGGTGGGCTACATGTACCTAGGTGCTGGCACAAGAATAGTCTTCGCCCAAGGTCGAAGCCAAATAATGCCCAAACTAGTAAAGGATATCCACGAAAGATACTCGATACCCTACTGGGCCCTGCTGATAACCGCGCTGGTTGGAGCTATACTCGCCTTTATATCAGCACCAGTACCAAGTATATGGCCTCATAGAGGACGCTGTAGTGGCTGGGTATATAGGGTTTAGCGTCAACCCGGTGGCTCTGACTGTATCCAGAAGACAGGGAGTCACGCAGCATAGAATCCCTGGGGAAGCGTAATAGCGTCGCTGGCGTTTATATCAGCCTCTCTTATAGTATTCTGGAGTGGCTGGGTAACGGTGTACTATTCGGTGATACTACTCACAGCCGCGGTGGCTGTGTTTGGTTTAGTCATGCCTGTGGTAAGAGGCACATCGGCAAGGGATTTAAAACACTTTAAAAACTCAATCTGGTACATCGTCTACATAACATTTTTGCTCGGGATGACCTATGTGGGTAGTGACGGCGCGCTAACACTCGTATCATTCAACATCGCCACACTAATAGTCGCAGTGGTCTCAGTGCTAGTGTTCTACCCGTTGGACGTGATATCTGGACTCAGCCAGAGGCTAACGGTAGCCGATTACATGGCGGAGTAAAAGATTAGATTAATTATCTGGTAAGTACACGGCTTGACTTCTCCATATATACATCTGGCTTACGTACGAATTATGGGTTACATAGGAATACATGCAAGAATGTAGGTTGTCGAGTTGCCAATCTTTTAGGATTATGACTAACAATATCATAATGTGCTGGTGTAGCATCGAAGGTTGAACGACTATTATTCTATAAAGATTAGTGCATATAGAAAGACTTTTAGATGCGTGTTAAAACTTGAAATTGTGATTTTGGTTGACTAAGGTTGCCATAATCGGTGTGGGCTACTCTGGTTACGCCCCGCTGACGCCGCACATGTCTTTTAAGGAGATGATGTTCGAGGCCGCCAAGCGTGCGTATACTGATGCGGGGATAAATCCGCGCACGGATGTGGGTAGCTTTATATGCTGTGAAGAGGACCTGTGGGAGGGTATAAGTATAACAGATGAGTACGTACCAGACCAGTTGGGAGGCGCGCAGAGAGCCGTGTGCACGGTGAGTGATGATGGACTTGTGGGGCTCATAAACGGCTACATGCAGATAAAGTCGGGTTTGGCTGATGTGGTAGTGGTTGAATCCCACTCCAAACTCTCGAACGTACTATCACAGGGCGACGTTTCAAGCATGAGTTTTGAACCATATTATGAGAGACCGTTCCTCACTGTGGAGACAGCTGTGGCCCTAGAGATGAGAAGATACATGTTCGACCGTGAACTCGGTGATGATATACCAGCCATGGTTGTGGCGAAGAATAAGAAGAATGGTCTAGGTAACCCCCGTGCACCATACTCTGCGATACTAAGCATGGATGAGGTGCTTTCCTCACCCATGGTGTGCGAGCCGCTTAGAAAGGCTCACATCCCCGAGCCAGCGGATGGGTGCGCTGTGACCGTGCTAGCATCAGAAGAAAAGGCGAGAATACTGGTGGACCAACCAGTTTGGATACGAGGCGTCGGCTGGTTTTCGGATACTCCATGGGTTTCTCAGCGTGATTTCTCTAAGGCGGTTTACGCTGAGGGCTCTTCGAAGATGGCTTACAAAATGGCTGGAGTGAATACTCCGGCTAAACACTTCGACTTCGTAGAGGTTGATGACTCTTACGGTTACAAGGAGTTACAGCACTTGGAGGCGCTTGGAGTATACACGAAGGAGAACATAAAGAGGGCTGTAGAGGTGAGTGAGACAGACTTGAGGGGACCACTACCTGTGAATCCGAGTGGCGGCAAGATTAGTCTGGGCGACATGGTGGAAGCTAACGGCCTTGTGAGAGTGGTTGAAGCAGTGCTCACACTGCGCGGCCAAGGTCCCAGGTCGCTTAGGGGTGCCAAACACGCTCTTGTTCAGAGCTGGCGTGGGCCGCCCACCGCGAGTGGGTCAACCGTCATATTGGAGGTGTGATAAGGAATGCGCCGTGTTGCCGTTGTGGGCGCTGGCATGACGCTCTTCAGGCATAGGATGCTTGAGACTGGGAAGGAGATGGCCTTCGAGGCTTCTAGGATGGCCTTGGACCAAGCGGGTTTGGATATTAAGGATGTGGATAGCGTTGTGCTTGGCTCAGCGCCCGATGCCTTCGACGGTGTCCACATGAAGGGTGAATACTTGCTAGATGGTGCGGGGGGTACGTGTAAGCCCTACACACGTGTGTACGTTGGTGGCGGTACTGGGGTTTTCGTACCCATCGCCGCGTGGTGGCAGGTTGCATCAGGTGTAGCGGACATAGTGCTCGTAGTGGGTGAGGAGAAGATGTCCCCGCTTCTACCACACCCACAGTACGCGTTCTGGAGCATCTTTGACCCAATACTCGAAAGACCGCTCGGAGTCACCCTACTATGGATATTCTCACTCGAGATGCGAAGGTACATGCACGTCTACAACGTGAAGGAGGAGGACATAGCTTTGGTAGCGGTTAAGAACAAGAGGAACGCGCTCGACCATCCAGCGGCTCAACTAGCCGCCAACATCACTGTGGATGATGTACTCAAGTCTGAGCCTATATGCTGGCCGGTCAAAAGATTGGATGTGAGTCCCACCTCGGATGGAGCTGCGGCCGTTGTGCTAGCAAGTGAGGATGTTGCAAGAAGGATAACGGATGACCCCGTTTGGATTACTGGTGTTGGGTGGAACGTTGACTCGACATATTGGACAAACCGCGACCTCTGCTACCCAGAATACCTTGAAAAGGCGGCCAACATGGCTTACAGAATGGCGCATATAAGCGACCCCAAAAAAGAGATAGACTTCGCTGAAGTATACGACCCCTTCGACTATAAGGAGCTTCACCACATGGAGGGATTGCAGCTTGCCCGAAGAGGGGAGGCGCCAAAGCTCACCCGGGAGGGGGTTACTCAACGTGACGGTGACCTTCCAATAAACCCGAGCGGCGGACTTCTCGGGGTGGGTAATCCCATAGCCGCCGCGGGTATGATGAAGATAGCGGAAGTCTTCTGGCAGCTTAGAGGCGAAGCGGGTAAGCGTCAAGTCAAGAAGCCTGTTAGGAGAGGCTTAGCACAAGCGTGGGGTGACCTTATGCAGGTCGGTACCGTGGTGATCATGGAGAGGTGAATATGATATGGAGAGTAAGAAAACGCTACCGGGCACCCCCATAGCGGGCGCCGAGTGGGATAATGAAGTGTACTCATTTAGAAAGCACAGCGTCCAGCTCAGATATGCTTGGGACGCGGGGTCGGCTGTAAGCGGTTTCTTAGAAGGCCTCAAAGAAGGCAGAATTCTGGGCCGCAGGTGTAATCGGTGCATGAGAGTTCTTGTTCCGCCCCGCGCATTCTGTGAAAGGTGTTTTAGGTCCACGGATGAGTGGGTAGAGGTAAAAGACACTGGGAAAATAAACACTTACAGTGTGTCCTACGTTAACAATGATGCCAGCAGAAGAGACAAGCCGCTCATAGTTGCGGTAATAGAGATAGATGAGGCGTCCCCAGGCATGGGTTTCCTGCACGTGCTTGGCGAAGTCGAGCCGTCGAAGGTGCATGTCGACATGAAGGTTAAGGCTGTTTGGAAGCCTAGGGATGAGAGGGTTGGCGCAATAACGGATATAAAATACTTCAAGCCATTGGAGGTGTAGAGAATGTCTCTCCCAGATGGTCTAAGAAACACGGCCCAAGCGAAAAACTGGGTGGATAGTTTACCCCTCAGTTATAAGTATTCGGCTGGAGTGAGTGGTCAGCGGTTCGCGGAGGGACTAAAGCAGGGTAAAATACTCGGCTCGAAATGTAGTAAGTGCGGCGAAACATTTTTACCCCCCAGCCTATACTGCCCGAACTGCTTTGTGTACTCTTCCGACTACGTGGAGATACCACCATACGGCAAGATATATAGCTTCGCAGAAGCTGACGGCAAGGCGATCGCGCTGATAAGGTTTCATGGCGTAACCGGCGGCCTTATACATGTCGTTAAAAGACCAAGTGCGGGAAGGCTGAAGATAGGGCTACGGGTGTCGGCGGTATTCAGGCCAACCGAGCAGCGTAAGGGTGACTTGACAGATATAGAGTTCTTCGAGATTAGGCCACATTCATGAAAGCGGAACTAATACTCTCCACTATAGCGAGTAGGAGGACAACCAGGTTCTACCTTAGTGCACCGGTGCCCAGGGAACTAGTAGATAAGGTGCTAGAGGCAGCTAGAAGTGCCCCCTCTGCACACAATTCCCAACCATGGGTTTTCTATCTGATTGAAACCCCCGCTGTGAGGTTGAAGCTTGTGGGTGAAATGGTTGACGAATGGGATCGAGCAATGCGAAGCGACGGTAGGCCGAGGGAGCTCATCGAGAAAACGAAGCTGAAATTCACCCACAGATTCAGCAAGGCGCCTGTGTTGATCGTGGCGTGTGTGAACCATGGGGCACTCTACTATGAGCGATACGCCGACATCCATAGGAAAACGCTTGAAGGAATACTTGGACACCACAGTCTCGCCGCCGCCATAGAGAACATGCTGCTCGCAGCCCACGCGTTAGGGCTAGGGTCATGCTGGTACAGCGCCCCCCTCTTCTGCTCTGAGCGCGTCAAAAAAGCGCTTGGCATAAAGGGTGAGCTTGAGCCAGCGGCCCTAATAACAATGGGTTACCCTTCAAAGAGGGAACACAAAGATAAGCTTCTTAGACCAAGTGAGCAAGTGGTCATCCGGGTGTAACACAAAAAACCTGATGAGAAGGACAAACCTCGCCCTTCAGGGCGGGGGGAGGAGGCCAGTTAGGTTTTATACCCGTTTTTAACACACTTCTTCCTTTGTTGGAAGTCGAGCATTCCACGTATATCCATGAGTATTAGGCTGCGAAGGTATTCATCCTTGAGTAAGGGGGTGATTGGTAGACGCTTAGATAGCTGCTCAAGAATAACATCGGTTCCCCAGGAATCCAAAACAGCTTGCTCGGTTAGCTCGAACCAAACGTCGAATCCTTCATCGATTAGCCTGAATACCTCATCCACATTAGCCGAGTAACCGTAGTGTGGGAAGCACACCGCGTCGATTTTCAGCTTTTTTATCTTACCAATCGAAGCAATAGCCAGATCGTAGTCATAAGTAGGTGGAGGAGTTGTTGGCCAAACAAACCTTGTCGCACCACTATCAATATAGATTCCTAGCGCATCGCCAGAGAAGAGCACACGGCTATCTTCGAGGTACCACACCGCTGAGTGGGGCGCGTGGCCGGGTGCACCTATAAGCCTCACTGTTAGGCTACCTATATTAACAGCTTCGCCATCCTTGAAACCCACAAGGTTATTAGGGGGTGTGGGCCTGATGTCACCCCAAACATCATAAACACTTCCCAACGCCTCCCGAGCCGACCCCGAGAGCCTAGAGGGATCCACTAAATGCTTGTAACCCCTCTCATACACGCCAACCCTTAAGTCTGGGTATAACTCAACAGCCTTCCACGCGCCTCCCGCATGGTCGAGGTGAACGTGTGATACAAGCGACCAGCCCAGCCTCCCAGTGTCCAGCTGTGAGGCAGCCTTACTAAGATACTCCTCTACGAGTTTGGACGGACCGGTTTCGATTATGGCCGCCTCCGATCCACCGTTAACCAAATAACCCACTAACACTCTGGGCTTACCCAAATCTCCTAGAAAAGTCACATTATCAGGTAGACTCATTTAATAACACCAACAGACCGGGCACCTTTTTAGCTAACTTCCCCCCTACCCAGAGGAGAAACTTCTAGCCTCAGCCACTAGGCTCTGTCCCCTCCCACGGAGGGCGGCAGGATCCTTCCTACATATGACCACGGGCATTGATTTCCCGCTTCATATATCACGGGTACAGGTAAACCTAGGACAGGATACTCTTAAGTTTTCCCATTCTCAACGGATGGTGGCGGATAACCGTTTCCCCCGCCAGGAGACAACGCTCACCACCCCCAATCCGGGCAGCCTCAACGATGGGTAAACACAAAAAGCCTCTACGCTTGGAGACAATCCTTACACCCCCACTAATTTGGACACCTCTTTTAATCCCCAACGTATCCAAAAATTCCTACTCTAGACCTGGATATAGTTGAATGTATCTTTAACCCAATCTTAGGGGTAAGGTTTCGGAAACCCTATAAGGCGTGGGGACTCGTAGGAGTAAAACTTTTTGTGCTCCAAAAGGTTATCTAAATTGTATCATGACGTTTAGAATAAGGTTTAATGTACGGGTGTAATACGCCTTGAGACTAGCCGTAGTGGTCGTCTCACCCAACCCGGAGGCTGTGAGTAGGGTTAGGGCTGTGCTAGCAGTATCCAAGGTTCTCCCAGGCCTCGAGCTAGTGGAGTGCGACGTGATAGACAAAGGGTTCGTGACACACCTGTTCACACCAACTTACGCTGCAGTAGCGTCACCCCATGTGCTCAGCGACGCCTCATCACAGCTTAACGACCTATCGCAGAAGTATGATAGAGTTATATTTCTCAGGGGAGACAATGACTCAGGCACAGTGGAACACAGCCTCCTACACGAGCTTGGACACGTGTCCTATCAGCAACGCTACCCCGAAAAGGTGAGGGATAGGCAAGCATTCTACCAACGGGTTAGGGAGGCGGTTAACTCAAATAACAAGCTCTCATACCTATTAGCCAAGGCGTACACATTTACGGAGAGCAACCCAAAAGCTAGGGTGCTGCTAGGTCTAGAGGCGGACGAGCTCTACTCGAACAGGTTCGCCTACCAGTACAACACGGATAAGAGCGCCTACACAAACCTAGTGAACAGGGAGCTGCAAATAGCTGTTAAGGCTTGGAGCAAGCTGGATGGGTACTTCGATGCAGCTTTCCACATGGTTGTGATGGATCTGTACACTAGGGTTACGGGTCAGAGCTGGCTCGATAGCTTACCCTACAGGTTGAGGTGGATGCTGCCATACACCACCAAAATCGTTGATGCGGTCGATAGAGAGGACCACAAAGCACTCTTTGGAAGGCAGTTAATGCTGTTTAACGCGCTTAATTCCTGGGTTGAATTAACAGAGGATGAAGTAATGGGCATCCTCTCAGTCTAGTGTTTGGGGTTTCTCGCTATCAGTATGATTTGACCCCCACCCATGTGCGTCTCTATAGAGACATCCTCATAGTATTCACCCACAAGTGATCTGAGGTCCGAGTTTTTCGGCAAGCGCTTATAGGTAGTGTAGAGAACCCTGTAGTGTTTCCAGTAGCGCCCAGCCACAAAAAAAGCCACTGCGGGCACTATTAGCCTCCAGTAGACCCCGATCAGCCACCTTGTAATCGCGTTGTCGGGTTTGGCTATATCCACGATGAGAAGCGTGCCGTGGTCACGTGTCACACGGCTTAGCTCTGAGAGAGCCGCACGCATGTTTTGAGCGTCTCTAAAAGAGAAACCCATCATTACCCCATCGAAACAGGAATCCCTGAAGGGGAGGGCTTCGAATACACCCCTTACACCCGTAGCTGCTTTATCTGAGACCCTGCGGTGAGCGACTTCGAGCATCTCTCTTAGGGCGTCGAGCATAATTGGCTTAGACGAGGGATAAACACGCCACCAAGCCTCCGTCATAACACCTGGGCCGCAGCCAGCATCCAAAACTAGCTCCCCCCCTCCAAAAGCAGCCCTTATACCCTTGAGCCTCCATTCGAGGTCTCTCCCAAAGGACATTACACGATTCATCCTATCATACACTGGGATAAGTCGGCTAAGAGCTCCCTCAACCACCTCACCCCAATCTTCACCAAGTCCACCACTCAACACAAAACACCCTGTTTAAGCGTGTGAATAGCCCTGCTTATATCACCCCTAACCCTTGAGTTAACAACTTCGGTGACGAGTATAAGCACAGGGATAAGCGCCACAAGCAGTTTGACGAGCACTGGATAATACGCCAAGATTACTAGCACGCTAAGCGCGACGGATGAGAGTAATGTGGCTAATGGTCCTGCGAGGTGGAACCAGAACCTTGCCCTTACCCCTGCGCGATAATAGCTTTCTAAGTTTAGGAGCAGTGTGGGTTCGACCCTGAGCCGTCCGCCGAGGTAGACACCGTTAAACCCTATACCCCCCAGTCTCCCAGCCAACGAGTGACCGAAGGGGTGGCTTGAGAGGAGGGTCATTATGATTCCAATCAGCAGCAAAGCAACTTTGTAGACTCCCCCATAAGAGTGGGCACCACCAAGGTATGTGAAGGCGAAGCCCACCACGGTCAAGCATAGTGTGACCAGTGGGTTTTCGAGGGTGTCCGGAAGCCTAGTGTGGGTTGCAGTGAACGCTTGCATTCTGAGACTGTCGATTTTAACCAGCAAATCCGGTCTATGAGCGCTTATAGCATCCGCTGCTAACCGTGATGCGACCCTGAAAACGTAGCGGGGTCTCCTTTTTAATTCGGCGTCCAACATACGCAGGGCTTCTTCGACCGAGGACACAGCAAAACCGTTTAAAACCATTTACCCTGCGCCCCAAAGCCTCTTCAGAGGGCGTCGGCGTCGATGAGCACAAGGCGTGAGTATCCCGTAAGAATACCTCTACAATGACCTATGTTAGCAGCCTCCTCCTGCGCACGCATCACATACATCCTGTTAAGGTCTCTGGATATCTTAAGGCTGGTTTCAAAATCATATTCAGTGGTCAAAGCTGAAACAATGTTTGGTCTGCCACGTAGTAAATCATCCCCCGTGGACTTGGGTTTATCAAGGTTTAAGCCCAACACGTTCAGGTAGTCGTCGCGGATTTGGAACGCTACACCCAAGTTGAACCCATATTCACGGAGGCTGGAGGCTAGCTTGGCCTCTGCCCCAGAAACTATGCCCCCTATCGCAGCCGACGAACCTATTAGGGAGGCTGTCTTCAGTCTAACGATCTCGAGGTACTCTTCAACGCCGATCTTCTTTTTTGATTTCTGAACCTCGAAATCCCTCGCCTCACCCTCACTCATATCGATCGCGGCCTTTGCGAGCTCCCTGATTGCTAATTCACCACAAGGCGCACTTAGCTCAATAGCTTTAGATATAAGCAGGTCGCCACTCAACACAGCCATCTCTTCACCGAAAACTTTGTGTACAGTTGGGACACCCCTCCTCAGCTCGTCGCGGTCTATCAAGTCGTCGTGAATGAGGCTTGCTGTGTGGATTAGTTCAACTGCAGTGGCCGCGCTCAACGATAAGTTGTTAACCCCGCCGGCGCAGAAAGACCCAAGAAGCACAAGCGTGGGTCTGAGAAGTTTGCCTCTTGACTTAATAAGGTGAGTGGCAGCCTTCGTTAAGGAGGTCTCACCGAAACTATTAAACCCAACACTAACTAGGTTTTGAGCTACTTTATCTAGGGCGTGAACTACTTCTCTTGGTAGGATGGTGGTTAAACGCAAAGGCCAAAACCTACAACAATTTTTAGATTTTTCAACAATATAAGCGCTTTGCGACCGGCCAACACACGCATATAATCCGCGGATTGATTGGGTCAATCATGCAACACACGCTTTGTCGGCGGCTTTGGAGGGAAAAGGAGGCGCTACTCAATTATTGGCGTGATCTTCTCTCGAATCGTTTCCACGTATGACTCCAACTGAGTATAGCTGGGTACGCCCCTTTTAGCGCCAACCTTCGTAATCTTAATGGTTGATGCGGCCGTAGCCCACACCGCGGCTTCCTCGGGTGGGTAACCCGACATTATTTTATAGTCGAACACAGCGCTAAACACGTCTCCAGCCCCAGTGGTATCCACTGGCCTAGCTTCCACTGCGGGCAACCACACAACCCTCCCTTCACTGTATACCCTAACGCCCCTACTGCCCATCTTCTCAACCAGTGTGTTGCCACCAGACGCCGTCAACGCGTTCAAGTTATGCCGGCTAATCCCAAGCGAGTTTAAGGTGTGGGTTGATAAATATGATACCCTGCACCGCTTTATCCCCTCTACGATGTGCTGGGGCGTGTAGAGGTGTGTGGATGAGCCTGGATCGAAGCTTTTTGGTGCTGCTATATTACGCCAAACCCACTCGGCGACACCTGGAGTGCACCCAGCTAGGTGGACCAGGCTCATCCGGTTTAGTGCCTCCCACTCTGGTTTGGGTGCCAGCCGATTGTTGGCGCCCCTCCAAGCTATGCCGCGCTTTTCACCCGAATCATCCAGCCATATTGTGACGAACCCAGTCTTCTCTCCAGCTACAACTTCTACGAACCTTGTGTCTATACCCATATCGGAGAGTTCTTCAACAAACACGCGGCCGAATAAGTCGTCGCCCACACACCCAAAGAAGTGTGCCTTCGCGCCCATCTTGACAATCGTGTACGCGTAATTGGAAGCCGACCCACCAGTGCCAACGAAGCTCTCGGATGCCTGAATTATGCTGTCAATCTGAGGTATCTCCTTAACTCTGAGAGTCACATCTATGTTTGCATTGCCGATGGATGCGAACTCTAGCACGTCTAACACTCTAAATCAAGCCAAGTGATTGGTTGGTTAACATCACCGACTTGCCCTCCTCGACAATGCTACCGGTAACCGCGCGCACGGCGTCTATATTTTCTGGAACAACTATGGATTCCTGGTGTACCGCTTGCATATAGAACACTTCTCTTCCTATCACAGATATCGAGTCGCTCCATACGGCTACCTCTGGTAGGTCACCGCGCTTTCTTCCGAGGTCCCTAGCGTATTCGATTATGGCGGCGGTGGAGTCTAAGCCCTTTGCGGCATCAACGAGTCTGATTCTCCTAGACCTAGAGAAGCACTTTACCACGTCTTCAACCGAAGCGTCCGACTTGAGCTCGGCGTTTACCACATGAACATGCATGAGGGTTGTCGGAGTAACAACCGCACCAGTTATCACTTCGAGATGGGGTAAAATTGTCTGCACATCGGGACCATGATGGCTTGGGAATTTTGCTGGGTTGGGTACCAAGGCGTTTATCGGACCCTTCTTGGTCTCGGATGGGTCGGCGCCACGCCTTATTATTGTAGCCCGCACCTTTCGAACGCCGAAGGACTTATCTAGGTAGCCGATCGTTCTCGAGAGGCCCGTGGTGTTACAAGAAACCACGCGGATGAACCTCTTGTTGAGCGCCCTCTCATAGTTGACCTCAGCCACAAAAGAAGCCTCCACTAGTTCGTGTTTTTCTCCGCCTTGGAAAATGGCTTTAACGCCAATTGAGTCGTAGACCGGTTTGTACTTTGCACCAACACCTTCAGGTGTGCAGTCAATCACCACATCACACTTCTTGAAGAGGTCCTCAGCTAGTCCCTCAACCTCTACGTTCGCCTTCTTGAACGACTCAAGGGACTCCTTGGAGGCAGCGTAGAGGGGGTAGCCTCTCTCCCTGATAAGCTCACACGAATAGTCAGCTCTAGTCTTGACGACACCTTCAACCACCATATCCTCCTGCAGCTTCACAGCATCAGCGACCCTCTTTCCGATCGTGCCATACCCATTAATACAAACACGAAGCTTGCCCATGGCTCGTGGTTTAAAACTTGCACACTGTAATAAACCCGTCGAAATAACCCTTCTAATGATTCATGAACGCATAAGCACTACGTGGATCAACGTAGGATCCGTTTGAGCGCCGCTTTAACCCTTAAGTTGTCAGACGCGGATGCCCGCCACTGTATCAACCTAATCATGGATTCAACCTCTGGAAGAGTGAATCTGTGGGCTAGTGAAAACAGGTTTTGAGCCAAATCTGGGACTATTAACTCAGCCGGCAGACTCCACTCAGCGAAGTTGATAAGCCCCACGCTAGGCTCAATTTGGCGCTCACCGTCTGACATGCTCTTTACTATGACGGCGTAAACCCTTGCATCCGCCGATGCCTGATGTATCTGCGATAATATATGGGCTCTTAGAGTGTTCAGTGAACTACGCATAGCCAGCTTCGCCCTATCTGTAAGGGGTTTGACGCATAGAACAGATGGGCGCTGTGTATAACGATTACTACCCCAGGAGACGGCGGGGAAAATGTACCCGTTTTTGAACCAGAAGACAATGGTTTTATAGTCGGCGGAGAAGGATGCGCCTATCCAGTCACACTCATCTTTCAAGCCCGCCTCCAAGCCTTTGAGAAGACTGGAGCCGTGACCCCTACCCTGATAGGGGGGTTTTACCGCTATTCTGACCACTCTTTGGCCGACTAGTTGAGCGAACTCTGCGCTAAAGGTTCTTGCGACTAGTCTTTCAGTTATTAGGTTACCTGGGAAGCTCGCACCCCTTAATACAGCCTCCACCATACCACCGCTTAGGGGTCCCTCCCTAACACACGTGGCAACCCCCACTACTTCGCCTCCTAAGCTGTAAACAAAAGTTGTTGACTTCAGGTTTTCAAGAATAAGGCTAAGGTCACGGGGTTCATTCCTATAGTGAGCCTCTGTGAGAACGGAGTATACATCAGCCACCTTTGATTCATCCATCTGAGCCATCTCAGTCGCACCAATCCTCGTTATGGTGTATGACTTCGATAACTCTGGGACAACGTTGCCAATCGCGCCGCTTTGGGGTGTACGCGCGAAGAAGAGGAAGGTATTCGTGAGCGCATCTTCTAATGGGTCACCTGCAGAGTAGCGCACAGGCTCGAAGAGTTCTTTAACTTTGAGGCTTCTACCAGATGACGTGATCCAGTTTAACAGCCTAGTCTGAAAGCTTTTACCACTCCCCTCATACCCGTAGTTAGTAGTAGAGAGAACAACTCTAGTAGCCTTGGTTATAAGTCTAACTAGCGCACCGAAGGGCAGAGTGGATGCCTCATCCACAAACACTATGGATGAAGGCGGCACACGTTTGGGTGACTCGAATACAACACTAGCACCACCGAGCTCCACAACTTTACCCCATTCACGGAGGGTGTCAAACCCTGCGGCTGGAACCAAGTGCCTTAAAAGGGTGGCAACACGGGTTGGTTGCTGTGACGTAACGTACACCTTACCCTTGACTTTCCCAGATAAGCAAAGCTCGCGGAGAACCATGCCTAACAGGGCAGACTTACCCCTACCCCTCCTCGAAAGCAGAGCGAACACATCACCGCCAGCAGTGAACCACTTTAACACAGCATCATATGCTTCCCGTTGGTCAAAACTTTTGAACCCCCCAACACTATGTGGGGGGACTATCGCTTTAAAGGCCGCTGACACCCTGATTTGGTATGGCTCAACTGCCGCGTAGAGGTCCGAGGATTCTATTTTCCGTATAAATCTCGGGATAAGGACGCTTATAGAATCCGATAAATCGAACTGAGGATATACAGGAGGCCTCGCCTTGTCCACCACCAAGAAAAGCGTGCCCCCACCCCGAACAGTGTCGGCTAACGCGGCAAACGCATTCGGGTCATAAAACCCAATAGCCTCGTAAACCACGTAGTCAACGGTCTCACCCAGCACCCTCCCATACGAGGAAAAACTCACAACCGATGAGTTGCCGGGTGGATTTAGATGGGGCGACTTTAGGCAAGAATAGTAGCCGTGGGAGTATGATTCAAGCGCCCAGGAAACAGAGTTAAAGAGTGTTGGGTCACAGATCACCGTGGCTCTATGGTTACGGGCTTGAGCCGCACCGAGAAGCGCACCTAGCTCCCGCTCATACACTATGCCTACTCTCCAAACTTCTTAATCCGGTTTGCCTGGTTGAGTAAAACGGGCATAAGCTCCTGTCCGCGCAGCCTGCCCATCGCACCATGTGCACATGTTTGCTCATTAAACCTTAAACCCTCTGCATAACAATCTGGGGCGTGTATGAGTAAAGGTACGGGGTCGGCTGAGTGCTCGCCCAAGTCGGCCGGCGTGCTGTGGTCGCCGCTCACACAAACAACTTCCTCGCCGCCGATGTTGTTAATGATTATGCCAACCATTGCGTCGAGTTTCTCAACCATCCTAACCTTTAATTCATGGTTTCCGTCATGGCCAGCCGCATCGGTAGCTTTAAAGTGTATGTATACAAAGTCATGGGTTTCTAGGGCTTTTATAGCAACACGAGCCTTCGCAGCCACATCGGTGTTGGAGTCACCCGTTGCACCATCAACTATGGGAGCCTCCATACCTATGAGGCGGCAGAACCCGCGTATCATAGCTGTCCCACTAACACCGAAGCTCTTTAAGCCATACTTGGATGAGAAGCTGGGAATCTCCGCAAGGCTTCCAGCGCCACGCAGGAGTATAATATTGGCCTTAGGCTCGCCTCTCTCACGCCTCTCTGCATTGACGGGGTGCATCTCGAGCAGAGCATGGGACTGCTTTGTTACTTCATTAACCACCGCCGCGGTTCTTGCAGCCTCCTCTGAGTGTGACTTTGGCTGCGACAAATTCACACTAAGACCCACAGTGTGGGGATCGGTATCCGTGACATCAGGGCTGAGCCCTTTACCTCTGAGTACGAGGGCGAACCGGTGTTCCGAGCCGTGTTTTAACAGCACCCTTACACCGTCAACCCTAAGATTATTGTTCAAGTATTCCACCAACTCCCGGGCTTCCTTCAGACTCCTACCAGCCCTTCGGTCCACCACAACCATTCTTTCATCAACCGTCGCAAAGTTTCCTCTGAAGGCTACGTCACCTGGGAGCAAATCTATCCCCGCCCCGAGAGCCTCAAAGGGGCCTCTTCCCTTATAGTAGATATATGGGTCGTAGCCGAAAATTGAGAGATGCGCTGTATCACTGCCAGGTGTGACGCCCGGCGCCACAGGGTACAGCAACCCAAGCGAGGAGG
>CADDZQ010000016.1 GCA_902812505.1 archaeon | reverse complement strand
GTCTCCGTTGCGAACACCTTAAACCTCTTCCCACGCTCCCATGCAGCTCTTATGACGCCTAACGCTGTGCCCATTCCACCCGTGGCGAGTTGACCAGTGTTGCAATGTGTCAGAATTAGGTCGCCGTCCTTGATTAGCTCAGAACCGTAGCCACCTATCAGCTCGTCACGCTCAACTTCCTCCCTAAGTATTCTGTGCGCTTCCTCCAGTGTTTTTACCTTAATCTCCTCAACACTTCCACATCTTTTGGCTGCTTCTAGCACTCGGTCCACACCCCAAAAGAGGTTTCTCGCAGTGGGTCTAGTGCTCTTTATAAGAGCACCCGACTTTTGAAGTAATTCGATGCATGTGTTAACATCAGGGCTCATGCATCCCTGTGCGGCGAGCGCCACTGAGTACCCGCCAACTATACCCAGCGTTGGAGCCCCCCTGACAGCTAGTGTCTTTATCGCATCCGCAACCTGCTCGACTCTGGTACACCTAATCCTTTCAACTTTAAACGGAAGTTGCCTCTGGTCTAATATTGAAACACAACCGGCTTCCCATTTGACTGGTGTTAGATCTATCATCAATACGCTTTTTAGCACATGAGTTAAAAAGTGTTTTGTGTGTTAATGTGTCGACGCAAGGATCGTTTGAGATCACCCCTAACGGCCTGTTTGTAAGGCCGCCCCTAGCCTCAACCCTCCTAAATAGTGGTTTCGGAACACCGAGGGGCTCAGGTGTGGAGCTGGGGGAAATGGAGGCTGTCTACCTCATACTTCGGGGTAGAATAGAGGTAGATAACCCAGAGGAGGTCATCAAGGCTCTATCCTCCCGTAAAAGGGGGTTCTGGACTGTTTACGCGGTTTTCGCAGACCTCTCTAATCAGGGTAAAAAAATCTTCTACGATGATGAGCTGGGCATAATACTTCAGAGGGAGGGTAAAAAAATGGTTTATATTCCCCTTAGCTTGGATAAGCCAATGACCCTTAAGAATCTGCTGGCGAGGGCCAAAACCTATGTTGAGAGGAGCTGGACACCGGTGCTAGCGATCGTCGACGAACATGGCACACCCACCTACTATTCTGTCGACACGAGACCGCCCTCTAAGGAGTTACTAACATCCGGCGAGGAGGGTGGACCGTGAGGTCTAGGATAGCCGCCGTAGCCGGGATGATTAGACCCTTAAACGCCTTAATGACCTCCGCGGCGGTCTACGTAGCGGTGACCGTGGCCCTCCGCCACCTCGCGCCACCCACATCCAAACTCGCTGCGGCCTGTGTTACGGCGTTCACAATAGCTGGGTTCGCCATGATTGTAAACGATATATACGATATAGATGTAGATAGAGTCAACGAGCCTGGTAGGGCTCTGCCGAGTGGAGCGATATCTATTAGGGGTGCTTGGGTGTACGCCCTAATTCTTGCAGTGGTTGGTCTAAGTTTGGCGGCCTACGATGGTGTGGTCGAGTTTGGCTTAGCTGGTCTTTCATGTGCTCTTTCAATTCTCTACTCTAAGACCCTTAAACTGAGGGGTTTGAGTGGTAACCTAGCTGTGTCCTACAACGTGGCCCTGCCTTTCCTATACGGTGGCCTAGTTGTAAACAAGCTAAGCATTGTGTTAGCCACGTTTTTCCTCCTCGCATTTCTCTCAAACACGGGTAGAGAAATCATCAAGGGTATAGCAGAAGCCGAAGGCGACGCGCTCAGATCTGTTAGAACCCTAGCCCGGATGCGTAGTCCAAGGGTGGCAGCCAAATTTGGGTCAGCTTTTACGCTTATCGCCGTGGGCTTGAGCCCCATCCCCATCTTCGTGGGGGGGCTGTCACCCTTAGGATACTTACCAGTGGTGTTTGTCACCGATATTCTGTTCGTATACCTAAGTGTTAAGCTTCTCCTGAATGTCTCATCGGCTCAGACGGTCAAAAAACTCTATAAGTTCCCAATGCTTTTGGCTATGGTGTCCTTTATCACGGGCGCACTTGTTTAGCCCACTTGGTGGCGAAGATGACTCAATTCACAACACCCCGAGGAATGAATGACATAGGCGTAGAGGAGATGGAGCGGAGGCTCTGGATTCAATCCAAGATTGAGCCTGTGATTAGGTCGTATGGCTTCCGACGGGTGGAGCCAACATTCATTGAACATTTAGACACCCTCAAAGCCAAGAGTGGCGAAGCGATTCTTCAGGAGATCTATTACTTCAAGGATAAGGCGGGGAGAGACCTTGGACTAAGATTCGACCTAACTGTGGGTATGGCTAGAATGGTTGCCAACGACTTCAAAACCCCCGAACCCATAAAGCTCTACGCTATATCACCCATGTGGAGATATGACGAGCCCCAAGCTGGACGTTATAGATGCTTTTGGCAATGGGACGTCGAAACATACGGGCCAACCGAAGCCTACGCTGACGCAGAGGTGATTTCGCTGGGACTGGATGTAATGAAGTCGGTTGGCCTCAACGCCACAGTGCACGTTTCGCATAGAAAACTGCTTGAAGGCATAGTAAGGGTCCTTGGAGCCAAAACCGAGGAGCAGGTCAAAAGATCCTTTAATGCGCTCGACAAGGCTCAGAAGATAGGTCGCGACGAACTGAATCAACTCCTGCAGAGCGCTGGGCTACCAGCGGAGAGCTCCCAGCTTCTACTTGACTTGGTCTACTCTAGGGCTGACTTGGACGGTTTGAAGGCTAAACTAGGCGAAGGGGTGCTAAGACAGGTTGAAGATGCACTCAAAGAGCTGGATGTGCTCTGGGACGAGCTTGGCTCACTGGATAAGAGGCAGAGTTGCTCGCTTGACTTGAGCATTGTGAGGGGATTAGACTACTATGATGGAATAGTTTTTGAGGGCTACACTGAGGGCTCAAACCTCTCCCTGTTCGGGGGTGGCAGATACAATAACCTCACCGCCATATATGGGTCCCGCCACCTACCGGCGACTGGTGTGGCTGGGGGTATAGAGCGACTAATGTTGGCGCTCGAGCAGGTGGGTGTTTTCTCCAAGCTGGAAGAGCAGAAACCCGTGCGAGTATTCGTGGCTAACACGGATGGACAGACAAGGCGCGACGCCATCGGCGTCACAACCGCGTTGAGAAGGAGGGGTATAGTGGCTGAGTACACGATAAAGGATTGGCCTTTGAGGAGGCAGCTTAGCTTTGCTGGTGCTGGAGGCTACACCCACGCCCTCATCGTCGGCAAGAAGGAGGTATCCACAGGTGTGTACACCTTAAAAGAGCTTAAAAGCGGGCTTCAAGTTGAGAAATCACTGCAGGAAATACTCGATATGCTCACGCCCCCGTAGCTCAGCATGGATAGAGCGACTGCCTCCTAAGCAGTAGGTCGGGAGTTCAAATCTCCCCGGGGGCGCTTGACGTGTAAACAGGGCTAAGGGAGTGTGTCTATGTATGGTGGGGATTGGGGTGAGTGTGGCACCTTCCAGTTAATGGTGTATGCGTGTGTTGATAACGATCTCCGATTCCCTGAAAAGGCTGGGAGTCTATGTAGTCTACTGTGTAGTAGATGGTGTAACCGTGGTGGAAAGCGGTGATGCGTTTACTAGTGAACTGGGTGAGCTAGAGGAAATCATTCGATGTGAAGGTGACACAAAGGCTAACCCCGTGGCCCAAGCGTACAGGAAGTTCTACTGGAGCATCGGCCTTGACCCCACTAAGATTAGACCAGCAGGTGAAGCTCTGAGGAGAAGGGTTCTTAATGGTGGGCGTCTTCCCAAGATAAACAGTGTTGTTGACGCGGGAAACTATGTGAGTGCCAAGACACTTGTACCAATAGGGTTATACGACACTCTGACGCTCTCTGGTAGTCTTATGCTCAAACACTCAGAGGGTGGTGAGTTATTCTTGGCGATAGGCTCAAACGTTGAGGAACCTTTACCCCCAGGTGTACCAATCCTTATAGATTGTGCCGAACCCAAACATGCCCTCCACCTCTTCCCACACAGGGACTCACAACGCACAAAGATAACCAATCAGACAAAGAGTGTTCTAGTCGTGGGTGCGGGTGTAGAGGGCGTAGACCCAGCCATAGTCCAGCGCGCGGTCAAATCCACAATTGAGGTCATGGTCAAGTATTCTGGTGGCGTTCCTAGCCCAATCATGGTGGCCTGAATACCTCAAGCATAAGCGTAATCATGTTGATTAGGGTTTGGCGAACTCGATAATATCTGATGTAAAGATCAGCATCCACCAAGTGGGTGTGAACCAAACTTCTTCGCTGTTGGGGTGAGCACTTGTATATGTCATCACAATAGTGCAGTATACCCTTTAATCAAACTTTAAGCATGCCTTCAGAGTAAGACGTGTTTTTGTTTAAAGATTGTTTGATAATCAGCAATCTCACTTGGAGTCTCCGTGCTGGCCAAGCGGCCCCCACTTGCGCGCATATACCTGCGTTATGCACGGTTATCAGAATTCTTAGAGGTGTTTGCTAATATAGAATCACTCGTCCTCTCAGGTGTCGTCACCTTCAAGTATTATTAAGCCCACGTTGAGAAGTATACCCGCAAGTGTGATCCAGTATGCTGTCGCCAAACCTAGGAACATGACTCTTATGCGGACAAGCTCTAGTATAAGTGTGAGTAGTCCCACTTGCATTAGCCCCGTGCCTATGCTCCTTGCAACTTTGACCCACCCGCCTGTTTTCAATGAGAAAAACACTATGAGGGTGGCGCTGATTAGGCTCAACACTCCTAATATGGGTATATTTGTAAAGCTGTAGGCGAGGGTGAGCACAATGAATATAACCGCAGAGACCCTCTGAGCGGCTGTGAAAGCCCTGCCTATATTTGTCAAAACAATCGTTAGTAGTTCACACAGGGCTAAAATGAGCTTAACTACACGTGTAGATGAGTGGCAAAGAAAAACTGATATACCATTGTGTATAACACAGAGTTGCGGGAGGTAGCTCAGTGGTAGAGCGGCCGGCTGTAGGGGAAACCGCGCGTGTGAGTGGCCTAAAGGCATCTGTGTGCACGCGTCAGCCGCTGCCACCGGCGGGTCGTGGGTTCAATTCCCACCCTCCCGACGCTACAAGTGAACGTTACGATGGGCTTTTAAGTATGCTTAAAAATAGATAGTGCTTGAGCCCACGTCGTCTAGTCCGGTCCAGGATAGGGGACTGTCACTCCCCTGACCCGGGTTCAAATCCCGGCGTGGGCGTTCAGCAATCCTAAACGAACGTTTCTGGCCGATCCTCCTGGAATTTTGTTTGCCTAATTAAACTAGGAATTATACGGTACAGCCGGTCACTGAAGTGTTTTCAGACCGTTACCCGTTAATACTAGGACGTTTGCCACACCTTTCTTCGCATATTTTTTTGCGGCTGCTAGTGCTGTGGCCGAGCTGTACTCTACAAGTAAACCCTTCTTTTCTAGCTCGCTGTGAGCTTGGATTATTTCCGTTTCGCTTACGGTGACGCTGTCACCGCACTCTTTTAGAGCCGTCACCATCTCGTCGAGGAGTGTTGGGTTGGTTGATATGAGTGCGTCCGCTATGGATGTCACTTTTTCCGGTGGCGTGTAGCGTATACCCCTAAGTGCGCAGTGGACGGGTGACACTTGTTCGGTCTGCACCGCGATGAGTCTTGGCATAGCGTCGATGATACCGCTGCTCAGCAAATGCTTAAACCCCTCGTAAACCCCTAAGAGGAGGGTGCCTGCGGACGTTGGTAGGAAAACCGTGTCGGGGTTTCTCCAACCCAGGTCGCGGACGATCTCATACGCGAGCGACCTTATCCCATCCCTGAACTCGGGTTGCCAAACGTGTGATGCGAAGTAGTTAGCTGAATTCTCCGCGGCTTTGGCTACATCACTCCTCGAACCCTCTACACGCGTGACCTGTGCGCCGTAAGCTTCGATCTGCCTTATTTTTTGACCCTTCGCGCTGGCGGGCACAAATACCGAGACACGCATGCCCGCTTGAGCCCCATAGGCTGCGATACTTGCACCAGCATTACCCGAAGAGTCTTCGCTTATCCTAGTAACGCCGGATTGGTGGAGCCTTGATATCAGAGTGACGGAGCCTCTGTCCTTGTATGAGCCAGTGGGGTTCAAGAAATCAAGCTTCATGTAATAGCCACCCATGTTTATTAGAGGAGTGTTCCACTCACCTAGGCTTACCCACTTAGTCACGTATGGGAAGTTACGCCTAAGCTCCTGGGAAAACTCGCCTTCAAGGATTAACCTAAAAGACCCGTTACATGAGGGGCATCGTACCTCTAGTCCTTCTCTCTCCCTTGAGCAACGAGCGCACTTAATGGTTATGTCCACATCCCTAATAAAAGACAAATAGAGTTTAAAGCGTTTTGAATGAGTTAAACCACACTGCTTATACGAGTTATTATCTGTTGAGTGAAAAATCCAGGCAAAATTGTGGATATACTGAACGTATAGTGCGGAATTCAACAGGTCGTTACTGTTTTTCCTCTTTATTCGCTGTCACGTTCTTGTCTTCGGCCAGTGTTGTTTCAGACTGTTCTTTGCGTCGCCTCGTTGTGCGTTTGGGTGTTCCAGCTTGCTGCTGGCGCTCCTGGTGTGGCTGGCTCAGGTATTCTTCGAGTTGGGACTCCGTGAACCACACAACCCACTGAGGCAACGAAGCTATGAACTGATATGCCTCCGACCAACCGTCGAGGCCAAGCTTCTCTGCGAGCGTGTCAAGCGTGTAGCTATTCTTAATATAGTCTTGGACAATTCTGTAGAGTTCTTGGTTTATCTCTATTTCCTTATCTCCCAACTTGATGATTCTGTTACTAGCCGTCTCCGCTTCAGACATTTCTGACCAAATCACATCTTTCGGGGTGACCATTAAGTTTGGCGTCTTCAGCGCGATGAATAAAGTGTACATTTTTGGTAGGCTGGGTTTTTCGAGTCGACCTTAGTCATAAAGAGGTTTTTGGTTTGAGTTTTCTGGGAGCATAACAATCCTTTCAGGGATAATATGGTTACTGATTGTTTGACCTCTCTATGCATTCAGGTGTTTAGCTTAAAACATGGTCCCTTCTTGTCTCCTCAATTAATTCTATTTCCACGTAAGTTTCTCTTCTAGTTATAGATCTTGTCGTAGAGATAAGATGCACTATAATTTGAGTGGCGTATATACACATTTGTTAAGAGGTTACATTTATATCTTGCACCAAGTAACTGTCGATATATGCTGGATAGTCTGAGCGACTGGTTGATATTCATTGTAGTCGCCCTGCTATTGTTTGGTGGTTCAAGTAAGATCCCTGAATTGGCGCGGGGCTTGGGCAGGGCTATGGGTGAATTCAGAAAGGCTCAGATTGAGGTTGAGAGGGAGATAAACACGATGGTCAACAAAAAAGAAGAGGGTGGGTCAGTAGAGTCAGCTCTTACCGCTGAGATGGTAGACCGAGTGGATAAGCCCGCGGAGACGACTACTATTAATCAGCCGTCCGTGGATATGCGTATAAAAGAACTTGAATCTGAAATAAATGAGTTGAAGCGTTTGCTAGATAAGCGTTAGGCGTCTATGGTTGTGTTATTTTTATTGCGTGGGTTGGGCAGACGTTTTCGCATGCGAGGCAGAATATGCAGTCTGATTCTCTGATTGGGTCTGATTTGTCGCATGCGTATTTGGCTTTGAGGTCTGGTTTGTCTGTTAGGTCTAGGTCTTGGCCTGTGCCCATTTTGCCTTGGTTGAGTAGCCATTCGAACACTTGTACTGGGCAGGCGTCCATGCATGCGCCGTCGGCTATGCACGCTTCGAAGTCGACTGCTACTATTGTGCCGTGTATGCCCAGCTTTGTGGGGTAGGGTTTGCCGTCTTCGTCTGTTCTCTGAACTCCCTCCCCGTACACCTTGTGGTTGTTGTGTGTGCCCGTCTCGGGGTACAAATCCTTCTTATTCAGGAAGTCTGGGTCAATGGGCTTAGGCCTATAACCCAAGGACTCGATCGTTACTTTGCCCATTTTGTATCCCTTAGTGTGATAATTGAACGTAAAATAAGTTTTATTAATAGGGCTAACCTGCTACGTATACCTTCATCCCCAAGATTTCCTAAATGAGTCTCCCAAGGCTTTTGTTTGGGCGCCAAGTTTTTAGTCCCAGCTGAAAGTATTATTGGTGGTGGTTTTGGTAGTCGAAGTCGCTAGCATGCTTGATCTGGCAACGATTCAAAGGAGATTTCTCACGTTTCTAACAGAGTTCAGATTCAACGGAGAGCTAGTCTATAAGAATAGGGTTAACGAGATGGTGGCCAATAAGTCTAGAAGTTTGGTTGTGGACTTCGACCACCTCATAGAGCATGACCGTGACCTTGCGAGGACTCTTCAGCTTAGACCTGACTACTCGATGCCGGCCCTTAAAAAGGCTTTGCTTGAGGCATTGGAGAGGCAGGACCCCGAGTACGCTGGAGAGGTGCGTGAAAAGGCCTTAAAGAATCAGCAGATTAAAGGCGAGGTGAGTGGGTTTGCTGAGGCCGCATCGCTTATACCTTTGAATGTGAGGTTCAGGTTTCCTCAGGGCTCATCCGTTAGGTTGAGGGAGCTTGGAGCCGAGCACGTGGACACCCTGGTACAGGTTGAAGCTGTTGCGCTCCGTGTATCTGTGTCCAAACCATACCTCGTTATACCTGTCTACAGGTGTGTTAAGTGTGGTTTCATGGAGCCTGGCGTAGTGGGTCTCACAGAGGTTTTTGCTCCAGCGCGATGCCCCAACATCCTTGAAGGCGATAAGTGTAATGGACCCATGATACTCGATGCCTCTTCAAGTTACTCTATAAATCATCAGCGTATACTCCTGCAGGAGCGTCAGGAGGAGTTGGAGAGCGGTGTGTTACCCCGGGGTGTTCAGGCCATGCTAACAGATGACTTAGTCGACAAAGTTAAGCCCGGAAGTAGGATTAGGGTCACAGGGATATTCAGAGCATATAAGCCGGCTAAGACGCAGTCGGAGAGGGGCCTCGAGACTTTTCTTGAGATAAACTTCTTTGAATTAGCTGAGAAGGATTATGACGTGTTGGAGCTCTCCCAGCGAGATCTAGAGGAGATTAGGCGGATGGCTTCGGATCCTTGGCTGAAGGAGAAGATGATTGAGAGTCTCGCGCCTGGCATATATGGTTTGAGGGATATAAAGGAGGCCATACTGCTTGCACTTGTTGGTGCGCCGCCGGTTTATCTCCCTGATAATACACGTGTAAGGGGCGATAGCCACATTCTGATAATAGGCGACCCCGGTACTGGTAAGTCCCAACTACTTCAAACGGTGTCAAAGCTGGTTCCAAGAGGTATATACACGAGTGGTAAGGGTAGTAGCGGTGTTGGGTTGACAGCCGCCGTGGTGAAAGATACGCGTGGCGAGTTTATGCTTGAGGCTGGGGCTATGGTTCTGGCCGACGGTGGGGTTTGCCTTATAGATGAGATAGACAAGATGGATGAAAGTGATAGGAGCGCCATACACGAGGCTTTAGAGCAGCAGACTGTGACTATAACTAAGGCTGGTATACACGCAACGCTCAATGCACGCTGCGGGGTTATAGCTGCCGGTAACCCCACATTCGGCAAGTATCTTAGGGATAGGAGTGTGGCGGATAACATAAACCTCCCTCCCACAATACTCTCGAGGTTTGACCTGATTTTCATCGTAGAGGATAAGCCAGACGATGAAAGGGATAAGGAGCTCGCAGACTTTGTCTTGAAGGTGCGTGGTCAGGGTCAAATAAGTGTGCCTTATTCACCTGACACAATGCGTAAGTATATTTCCTATGCCCGCATGAATTGTAACCCAGAGCTTTCCGAAGCTGCCGCTGAAAGCCTCAATAGCTTCTATATTGAGATGAGGCGTAAGAGTGAATCGCCTGATTCACCCATCGTTATCACTACTAGGCAGCTTGAAGGTCTTGTGAGGCTCACTAAGGCTAACGCCAGGCTAAGATTATCCCAGGTGGCCGTATCTGAGGATGCTGAGTCCGCCATCAGACTCTACAAGATATTCCTCCAGGGAATAGGTGTTCAAACCTCAACCGGTGAGAAAGCCGACCTTAGCACTGTGTACGTTGGAAAAACATCTGAAGAGTTGGGGATGATGGCCAGGATAGATATGATACTCGCCAAGATGCTGGAAGAGGCTGGTAGCGAGGGTGTCTTGGAGGCGGATTTTAAGCAGCGCTGTAAGGAGGAGGGCTTCAGTGAGAGGGATGTTGAAAAGTTTCTTGAGATGAGGAAGAGAGGTGGGGCGCTCTTTGAGCCGAAGCCGGGTCGAATCAGAAGAACGTGAACAAACACATGGACCCACTTCTAGTCGCGCTCGACTTAGACGGAACAATCAAACCCCCCTTCGGACAAGTCGACCCAGAGGTTTTGAACTGTATCGCGGGGCTACGCAGACGCGGCGTCCTCTTCGTGTTGGTCACAGGGAGGTGTTTCGGTGATGTTAGATCACTGGTGCCCCCAGCACTGTTTGATGCGATAGTAGTGGAAAACGGTGCGATCATAGTAATCAAAGGCGTAAAGCATGTTTTGGCCCCAGATTGGTGGTTAGCAAAACGTTCAACACTACCCCCCAACCTTACGGGGGGATGCGAAGAAATAATAGTGTCAATGGATGCAGATTTACACCAACAAGCACAACGGTTAGCGTCCAAAACGGGGGGACGTTTAGAGAGAAACAAGGATAGGTTGATGCTTCTTCCCCCAGGCGTTGACAAGGCAAGCGGCCTACTACGAGTGCTCGAAGTTTTACAGGTCGAAAGGGAGAGGACGGTGTGTATCGGTGACGGCGAAAACGATCTCCCACTCTTCGAATTATGCGGTATAAAGGTGGCGCTAAAAAATTCGGTGCCGCAGCTTAAGGAGAAGGCCAATTACGTATCGGCCAAAGAGGACGGTAAGGGAGTTGTGGAAGCCCTCACCCACTATTTTGCGTAGCTACCAACATATTTCTGGATTTGGTTAAAAATCCATAGTCCAAACTTGTGGGAGTCAATCGTAATATAGTTTATGGATAGGCTTGATTTTAAGCCCAAACAGAAGGCTGCTACTTCCAATCAAGCTTTCGCTTAATGTAATACGTCGTTTGATGTGTAACAGAAGACCTAAAAAGCTTCGCTTTAGGAAGTATATTATGCGCAGATTTGTTAAACTGTTCGGTTCGTACAGGATTGTGGTTAGTATAATTGGGCAAAGTGATAACGCTGAGGAGCAGAAGGCTATTCAGAAATTCGTTGAGCAGCTGATTTCGCAGGGATTCGTCGAGGAGCCTGGGGCTATTGATGAGGGAGAAGCAGAGTAAGACGAATCCATGTATCGGGCCGACAGCTTAGCGCTAAACACCCCCCTGAACCTTGGTGTCACCCTAAGCTCAGCTCAAACCTTCCAATGGGTCAGAAGGGGGAGAGGCTGGCTTGGGGCTACAGGTGATAGTGTTGTCTATCTGCTCCAAACCCAGAACACTGTGTTGTTCAAGGTTTATGGTGGGGGCGAATGGGACCCTGTGAGTTATTTTCGTTTAGATGATGATTATCCTAGTATAATTAGATCAATAGACTTCGACCCAACTGTTCGCAGGCTCATAAACAGTCAGCCAGGTCTAAGGGTTACAAGGCAGGGTCCTTGGGAGTGTCTACTAATGTTCGTTTTATCGACTAACAATAATTATAAAAGGATAGTTCAGATGACGCTTAACGTTAACAGGGCCTTCGGTAAGAAGGTGGAAACCGAGTTCGGCGCTGTCCACCTGTTCCCCACGGTAGAGAGCCTTTCAGTGGCCTCCCTTCAAGAGCTTGTGGGATGTGGTTTGGGTTACAGGTCTAAGTATGTGTTAGAGTTGGCGAGAGCCCTTAGAGAAGGGGTCGTCGACCTCGGTGCATTGCGCGGTAAACCTTATGAAGAAGTAAGGTCAACGCTGCTTGGTCTGCCGGGCGTCGGCCCTAAGGTGGCTGACTGCGTCAGCCTCTTCTCACTTGAAAAACTAGAATCTTTCCCCGTAGACACTTGGATTAGGCGTGTGCTAGCTGAGTTCTACCCCCACCTGTTTGGAGAAGACCTTTATCGCATCCTAAAAGATGAGTCGAAGAGTTTGGGTGTCAGCGTCTATCGAGCGGTCTCCCAGAAAATGAGGAATTATTTTGGAGCCTACGCAGGATACGCCCAAAACCAACTCTACTACCACTCAAAAAAACTCATCAAAAAAGGGTTTACCCGGAGGTCTAAGAGCTAATTGTCTGGGGGCGTTCCCTAGAAGTGCTAACCATCCTTGAAGCTATCGTGGAGTAGACAGCTCCAAGCAATGCGCCATACACCAGTGAGAACACGAGCACTAGGCCAACAAGCACTGGGTGGCCAAGCCCAACGCTTGAGCTAATTGCGGGTAGCCCGTAGACCAGCCAGCCAACTACGCCTACACCCAAACCCCAAGGTATACCCCTGCTCGGCCTGTGGGCGCTCGTTCTTCTGACCCCGCTAGCAACAGCTGCGTACGCTGCACCCAGTATCAGACCCACGACTATGTTAAGAACCCAGCCAGCTGCGTACGCTGGGGCCCCTCTTAGTCCTACCGCCATAAAGGGGGCTACGTAGAAGGGTGAGTCAAACTTCGGTGCAGGAGCTAGGTATCCTAGACCACCCATAATCAGTGAGCCGATTAACCCTCCGAGTAAACCAAAAAGAACAGAGCTGCTCCACCTTAAGGGAGTTACGGTGTTACTCCTTATCTCCACCGTGCCTCACCCCCTTAAGCCACAATATTATTAAGCACTCGGTGAGATATAAATTTTTCTTAATACTTAAACTTTTTATTTAAGTATTCAAGAATCTTATAAGCATGCTTCCAAGATCGCTTAGCGCAACGGTTTTGTTTCTTAAGCCACCCTGAACTTTAACCAGCCCGATATCAAGCAAACCGTGGTTCCTCTTGTTACCGTTCAGATGGTAGGAGAGTAGTGGGGGGCTTAATCTGGCCTTCTTAGCAAGCTCTGATAGGCTGAGTGGTCCGTTTACAAGGGCTTTAAGGATTTCTGACTTCTTTTTGGAGACGAGCTTAGAGAGATTGACCTTGAACGTAGGAAGTATAAAGGGTACGTCGTTAAACACAGTGAAAGCCTTTATACCTATAATGCTTGCCGCGCTCAGAACTATGCTCGCCATAGAGGCGTCAGTGGTGGAAGTGTTCACTATGAGGTCATCGTTTTCCCTATTTAGTCTAGCTAATATGTTTAATGTTTCATTCAATATGTTGTCCTTCAGCTCATACGTTTCAATCGGGAGTCTAAATATAGCCAACTGCTCTTTTAATAAAGATACGTCCCGCTTCTTGTCCTTCGTATAAATCAGGACCAGCTTCCTAGTTGGAAATTCTCTGAGCCCAACAAACAATGACTGAATGTTGTTACCAACTGGGACAACCAAAGTATAACGCGTCATCGTTAGTGCCCACCCAATAAAATAAAAAACGATTTGCTATTTCAAATTTACGTTTAATATTTAAAATAAATAATAAGTTAGGCAACACAGCTAGTGAAATAGAAGCTACAAAAATAGCAGCGCTGTGCGCCGCTTGAATTATCACGATGCTCTGTAGAGGATTGAGTGTGGACTGGGTGTAAAATCGGTGTTGTAGGGTGAACTACTCTGCCCTAAACCATAGACCCCTAAAATCGTATGCGGAACGCAATCAACGCAGGCGGGGTTTTTGTCTGATAAGAAGAAGAGAGGTTTGAAGCCTTAATAATTGGTTTTGATACATGTGTACAGAGAGCAATATTCTGGTATATTCAAAGCCTCCTCTTTGGTCAGTGAAACCATCACCAAAAGTTGGCACACCATAATATAGGGGCGGATAGTGTGGATAGAGGATGTTGTTTGACACAGGTTTTTAATATACATGGTTCTGTGTTTAAGTGATGTTAATAGTTAAGCCATCGAGTGTATCAGTGGCGTTACCGTTTTCTTCCATTTGGTTTGGAACACATTTAAGGGAGAAGACGTTTAGGGCATCCAATCTCTTACGCTACTGCTCCATTTTCAGAGTTAGGAGAATTATGGTAATACTAGATGGGGGCAACCCTACCCAACACGGGGAACTAAAGGATGTTTTTGAATACCTTTTGCTTCCGCCATACCTCAAAGCGGAGATGAGTTTGAAACCCCATCTCAGATATGTGGGTTTGGCTCCGCCAATAAAGATACCGATACACACTGTAAGCAAAAATCCTCAAGAAGCGTTGATAGAGCCAGTAAGAAAGGCTAGTGTAGTGCGGGTGGAGCGTGAGAGACTCTTTCTAAACGCGGGCTTTGGGTTGCAGACCGTTGCCCCACATCGTGGTGGGCTCAAAAAAGGGGACCGCGTGTACGTTAAGGTGATTGGCTTACAAGGTAAAGTAGTTCTAACGGAGCTAGTGGACCCTGTGTCTTTAGATAAAGTCTATTTGGAGCCCAAAATAGAATTTACCGGTGTGGAGAATGTTGGCGAACGCTTGCCAGATGATTTGTTTAAGGTTGAGCTAACAAGAAGCGGTGAGCCATCCTTAAGAATTGTAAAGAATCCACCTAATAAAGAAATAATCTTCTTCGTGGGTAATCAGAAAATGGATCCAGAAGACTTTTTAGCTGTTAAATTCGACATCAGGGTCAAACTTCTGCCAGAGCAAGGCGTGGAGACAATAAGGAGCGAGGAAGCCTTATTGATCGCACTTTCACAGACTGCGTGGATATTCGGTTGAACAGAGATACACACCAAATAAACAACTCGAAGCGTACACTACCTACCTGTTCTCCGTCAATGCTTTTTGCCTCTCTCTGAGTAATATGCAAGGGGTTTTGAAGCTAGGTGTGATAATACTCCAACTCTGTAGAGTGCTAAAATTTTAGCGAAAAGCCTTTTCCGTAAGGGGTGTTATGTTAATGCGTAATGACAAGTAAGAAAATGATCGCGGTTTACGTCACTTCTGTGGTCGCCTATCTCGTTATCGTGGGTTTAGCTAGTTCATACAATTTGATTTTAGGCGTGACACTCCTCGTTTTGCCGATAGTATTCTTCATTTACAGGTGGCTTAGTAGGCGGTCTGGTGTATCGGTGCGGGTACCCATCGTTAGGCTGCGTAAAAGTTACGCATCGTCATTCTATACGGATGCGCCTGATTTAGAGGTGAGGTATGCCCTAGCATTAGGGGAGGAACTTGGAGTAAAGGCTAACGCAGTTTTGACTAGGATACCTAACACTGATGTTCAAGCCCATAAGATTATTTTATACACGACAGCACTAAATGACAGGGTGGCCAAACAGAAACTCTCGTTTGCCATAAGAAGCGTTGTCTCTCTCCTTAGTATTAAAGGGTATAGGATTGTACCCGACACAAACGTGGATGAGCCCCTTATAAGTGATGGCGGAAATCAACTCAAAACGGTGTTCCCAATAGTTATAGTCTTCACCGAAGAGGACTATGGCGCAGCGGTCTCCAAAGCTTTTGATTTCGCTGACAAATTTGTCTTATTATCAGCTGAGAAGCCTCATATCCTAGCAGCTTTGGAGGTTCTACCAGAGCAGGTTTGGCCTCATGTCCACGTCCTACGATTTGGCTATAACTTCGGTTTCAACCTCTTCGCTCAGAACACGGATGGAGGCTTCATAAGTGATGTCACCGAAGTTTGCTACGGCCTTAGCTCAGAATCCGCTTTAGTGTTGGCATCAGCCATCTCGAAAGCAAACAAGGAGGGGCAGCCTCTGAATTCCTTTCTCCTCGGAGATATCTTGGAGGCTGAAACACAGTCCCGCGGACTCTCATCCAAGGTTCACGATGAGTTATACGCCTTCCAAGAGAGTTTAAAGGCGAACGATGTATGGAGGGGCCTTGTAAAGGATCACCCGCCAGATCTGCCACCCAACCTAATAGTCGACCTTTCACAGATTGATGCTGTGCGGGCAAACTGCTTCGTGATGTATACGCTTGCTAAAAGCTTGGCTGAGCGGGGTAGAACCTTGGTCTTGGACCTCACACGTTTTAAGGAGAACGTAGTGTCCCACATTTTAAACGATTTACGTTTGACTTATAACACTGTTTTCCTGCTACCAAAAGGAATGCTTAAACGGGATGCACTGAAGGGTTTCGGCACACTGGTTTATATGGGTGCGGATAGCGAGTTTAGGAAGATTGTTAGTGATTTCAACCCCAGCAATCCAACCATCGCTGACAATGGATCCTATGTGCTAACAAGAAGCGGTTCGCTGAGCCCATTCTCAAAGCAGGCGGCTGTGCGTAGAGTGAGTCTTGAGGAGCTTGAAAAACTGATTAACACATCCGCTTCACCTCTAGAGGTTGAAGACATCAGCGAGAAACCCTACCTCCCAAACGTGTTCAAGAAGGAGCAACTCGACTCAATCATGGCAGCACTTGGTTATGTGGAAAAGTACACCATTGTTGAGGAGACCACGTTCGCCCAGGCGCTTGGGTTGAAGACTCAGTCAGTTGAGGTAACATCAAAGCTCGTCAGGTTGGGTTATCTTAAGAGGAAGAGGAAAAGCGGGATATCCTTTGTAGAGCTGACTGCGAGAGGACACGAAGAACTCGAGAGACTACGCAGGTACATAAACCAGACATAACACCCAACCCAGATATGGACAATTAATAACCCGACGAGCAAACACCTCGACGATTCATTAGTATCTACCTAATTATTGATGTAAAGAAAGTGTTAAATCATGTTTAGTGGTTATTGTAAAGTATGTTCACCTCTAGGATTAGATTTGGCACAGATGGCTGGAGGAGTAGAATGGATGTTGACTTTAATGTTGCCAATGTGCGTAGGCTGAGTTTGGCGGTCGGGTCATACCTGAAGGATAAGGGAGAGTTGGGTAACATATTGGTGGGTTACGATACTAGGCGTAATTCTGAAGCATTCGCGAGCAATGCGGCGGATGTCCTAGGCGGCCTTGGCTTTAAGGTTTTCATGACTAGTAGACCAACCCCTACACCCGTCATAGCCTTCAGTGTTGTGGACAGAAAGGCTTCGGCCGCGGTGCAGATAACCGCAAGCCACAATCCACCTGTCTACAATGGTTTCAAGTTTATCCCCAGCTATGGCGGTCCAGCTTTCCCTGAGATCACCGTTGAAATAGAAAAGCGCCTTCCAGAACACGACGTGGATGTCAGGGGTCAGCCTCCAATGCTCTTCGACCCAAAGGAGAGGTACTTCGAATTCTTAGAGAGTAAAGTGGATTTGAGTGTAGCTGGGGGTATGCGCATTGTGGTTGACCCACTATACGGTGCTGGTTTTGGCTACTTGGCTGAGCTTTTAAAACGGAGGGGTGCACGTGTCACAGAGATACACGGTTCACCCGACCCAGATTTTGGAGGCTTGAGCCCTGAACCCAATGAAGCGAACACAAAGCAGCTAGCGGAGTTCGTTGTTAAAAGCGGTGCGGATATGGGTGTAGCCAATGACGGTGACGCCGATAGGTTTTCAGCGGTGGATGATAAGGGTAATTTCTATCCCTCTAATAAACTTGTGCTTATAATTGCCGACTACCTCTTCAGCGTTAAGAATATAAGGGGACGGGTTGCCCGCTCAGTCTCCACAACCAGCGCGTTAGACAGGCTCTGCTCAGCTTACGGTATCCAAGTCGTAGAGACACCTGTGGGGTTCAAGTACATTGCAAAAGAACTGATGAGTGGTGCGGTTTTGGGTGCTGAGGAGAGTGGGGGCTTGGGCTTCGGCTGGTCGGTGCCAGAGAAGGATGGCATCATGAGCGGCGCCCTCCTATGTGAGGCCATAGGTAGAATGGGCGGCTCACTCCGCGAAGCATGGGGGCGTATAGCCGACAAATACGGGTTTAACCAATATCTCCAGTTCAATTTACCGCTAAGGGAGGACGTTAGGCGTAAAATCGATGAGCTAAGAGCATCCCCCCCAGACGTGTTCGCGGGTATGCAGGTCACCCGCAAGATTACGATAGACGGCCTGAAGCTCCAGTTTGCATCTGGCTCTTGGATACTCCTTAGACCCTCGGGAACAGAGCCCCTCATACGCGTCTATATTGAGGCGGTAGACCAGTCTGAGCTTAATAGTTTAAAGGAGGCTGCAGACTCCCTCCTCAAGAGCTGAGCTCCTGTGTATCCAAATCTAAGGTTGCCCTTTGAAATTCATCCACTATTTTTTGCTCGTCAATCTTGATGGGGTGGAAATCAACCAATAGTGGCTCCCCGTTTACAACTACGTCGGAAACACTAATGCTTGAGTAAACGACCAAATTCGGGATGGACGCCGCGGGGTGTCCGTTGATGCCGGGTGTTAGTGGCACGGTTATGAAATCAGCCGCCGACCCCCGCTTTAGTCCGGGTGCTGGAAACCCAAGCGCCCTATACCCATTAGTGGTCGCCATCCTAAGAGAGGCTGCAGCGTCTAGTGTAGTGGGGTCCCAACGATGGTTTTTGAGTATTAGTGAACCAAACTTCATTGTTTCATGAATACTCAGCGAGTTATTACTTGCTGGTCCATCTGTACCCAAGCACACATTCACCCCAGCACCCAACATCTCCGGGATCGGTGCCACGCCGCCCTCAGCGAGCTTCGCGTTTGACACAGGACAGAAGACCACGTTAGCACCACCTCTAGCAAGTAGTTCAATCTCTCTCTTTGTGGTCCACACACAGTGAGCAGCTATGAGCCTCTGTGAAAGGAGCCCCAAATCTCCGAGCACCTCCACCTCCCTCCTGTCATATATTGTTTCAGCTGTGACTTGTGAGCGCCTAGACTCACCCACGTGGATGTGGACTCTGAGCGCTCTCCCCTCCGCCGCCTCCCTTACCTCCTCAAGTGTGTCTTTGCTACAGGAGTAGGTCGAGTGTGGTCCAAGGGCCCATTTGAGCAACCGATTTTCCCTGATACTGCCCAGGATGTTGATGGCCTCCCTCAGACTGGAACCCATAAAGCCGCTGGAGAAAATAGCTGGCGCGGCAAGTATTCTAAGGCCTAGTGATGTCACGGCGGAAGCAACCCTATCCTCGAAGAAGTACATGTCGGCTACAGCTGTAACACCTGAGTATAGGAGCTCCAGCCCAGCTAGCCTTGCAGCCACGAATACTTTGTGTTGGTCTAGCCTTTGTTCAGCGGGCCATATCTTAGCGCTTAACCACGCTTGTAAGGGTAGGTCTTCTGCGTAGCCGCGTAAGAGAGTCATGGCGAGGTGTGTGTGGGCGTTCACGAAGCCAGGTAGAACAATCTTGCGTTTGCACTCGATTACTGTATCAGTCTTCCAGGAGGCACCTAAATGCTCACTCACCTCGACCACATAGCCGTCCTCAATGTAAATATTTGTATCCCTGTATGCCTTACCCGTATCCGGGTCGTAAGCCGCGTAAACCTCTTTTAAGAGTAAACCCACATTAATAGAGTTGTACTCCGTGTACTAAAAGGTTAGCGTGATGAAGTTTGCCGCCTTAATCAGTGGGGGTAAAGACTCACTATTCGCAGCTTACTATATGACTATTCAGGGATGGGAGCCGATTCTCCTCGTGAGGATTCTACCCAGAGCCCGAGACTCATACATGTTCCACACGGTAAATCTACATGTCGTCGAGAAACAAGCCGAATGCGCTAACCTACCACTTGCAAGCCTCAGTGTGAGTGGGGTCAGAGAAGTGGAGGTGGAAGAGTTCTCATCCCAGCTCTCGAGGCTGAAAGAGGAGCATGGCTTTAAAGCTTTGGTGACTGGTGGGGTGTGGAGCGAGTACCAGCGTGTAAGATTCGACTCGGCGTGTGAGGCCACTGATCTGAAGTGCTTCTCACCTCTCTGGCACAAGAAACCCGAAACACTGTTTAAGGCCTACTTAGATCATGGATTCAAATTCATGTTTTCCGGTGTATACGCCCTCGGGTTCAGTGACACATGGGTGGGGAGGCTCATTCAAGCGGAAGACCTCCAAAAACTCGTCGAGCTTAACCAACGCTATGGTGTGAGTATAATTGGGGAGGGAGGTGAGTACGAGAGCTTGGTTTTGGACTGTCCACTATTCCGGTATAAGAGGCTCAGTGTGAGCGGGCGAAAAAAGCGTACAGGTGCATACTCCTACGAGTTTATTGTGGAAGACGTTCAAACGGTGCCCAAGCTTACCAGCTCAGAATACGTTCATGTGCTGAGCTAACTCAGCTCACTCAGTGTGTGCTTGTTTTGCTCGTATCTTCCCGCTTGGCGTGTAAGATCGCGTTATAGAGCCTTCAGGCTATCTCAATCTGTGTTTTCAACACCCCCGCCGTGCCCTTCGGAGCGTACCCTCTGAAGCTGTATGCTTTCACACGCACTGCAGGCTAATCTTCTCCTCATGCGTATTTATTTCTTTGGGATTCTCGCCCCTCGCTCAGGGAGAGCGGGGTTTGGAAACCCTATAACGGATGGATGAATGGAGTGGGCTACCCATCCCCTTTCGCCCTGACGGACGTGGTGGAGTCTTCCACCCCCTTTGTCTTCACTATGATAAATGTTAAATCTTAGAACCCATGTTCTACAACATGACCACAAACAGGGACGTTTTACAACCGCACCTCATGGTTGGTAAGGGAGACGTAGCAGAGCAAGTTCTTATCCCAGGCGACCCTAAAAGGGTTGAATTGATGGCGACCCATCTATCCAACCCTGTCAAGGTATCTGAGAATAGACAGTTTGTAACTGTGAGTGGGTACTATAAAGGGTTACCCGTGTCCATCGTGAGTTCAGGTATAGGTGTTCCAGCCATGTTAATCACTGTGGAAGAGTTGTTAAGAGTGGGTGCAAAGGTTTTGATACGGGTTGGCACCACTGGGGGTCTTCAGCCCGATGTTAAGGTGGGCGACTTGATTGTAGCCACCGCCTCGGTTAGGACTGACGGTGGGACACAGATGTATGCGCCGCTAGGATACCCAGCGGTGGCTAGTAGAGATGTTGTTGAAGCGCTTAGCTCGTACTGTGCTAAGAATGGGCTTAGATTCCACGAGGGCGTAGTGTGGACAAGCGAAGCATACTATGCTGAAACCCTCGATGTGGCGAAAAGATGGCACGACCTAAACGTGGTGAGCGTGGAAATGGAGACCTCAGGCCTTTTCGTTTTATCGAGTATAAAGGGTGTAAAGGCTGGCGCAATACTAGTTTGCGATGGTAACCTGATATATGGGAAAAAGAAGTCTGAAGTTCTACGCGGACAGAAACCCTATGAGCCAGAAGTGATAGAGGGTGTTCATAGGGCAACAGATGCTTCACTCGAAGCGCTATTAGAGATCAGCAGAAAATCAAGCAAAACCGTTTGATGTTTACCTCAAACAGTCAGAGAACGTAGAGTTTTTTGATTTTCGCATACTTAGTTTTTACACGATATACCCTATAAGAAAATGGATGGTGCGCAGATGATGCGTTGTGCCACTTGGCCGCCAAGCGCGGAAGCCCCTTATTCGAACACCCTGAGAAGATGGATGGTTTCCGAATTAGAAGTGTGCAGGCGTGGTGGTTAGGCGTGGGAAACTGTTATCTGGACTCCACTAGAAGATAACCATAAGGTTTTTAAGTGGTTGGAGTAAACTAACGTTGGAGGAAAAAGACCCCAGGTGCAGGTGGTTAAACAAAAAACAATTCACGGGGGATTTCTGCCGAAGTACTTCTTCCTTACGAAGGGTAAAGCCGCAAGCTCCATTTCACCGCTTAACGCCTTCGACGAAGCACTAATGGCTGCAGGTATTACCCAGTGTAACTTGGTATCAGTTTCAAGTATACTCCCACCGGATGCCCAAGAGATTGAGCCCGTCATGCTAACACCGGGAACAATAACATTCGCTGTACTGGCTAGGATGGATGGTGGGAGCCGTGAAACCATAGGTGCAGGTGTAGCCTACGCTCTGTGTTCTTCACCCGCTGGCGTGGGTTATGGCCTTGTGGCTGAAGCCCACGGCTACAAGGATGAGCGCGCACTTACAGCTGAGCTAAAATACAAGCTAGAACAGATGGCTAAGGTTCGCGGCCTAACAATAACAAAGACCAAGTATGTTGTTGAGTCAATGGAGGTACCCAGAGGTAAGGATGGATGCACAATAGCCTCACTTGTATACCTACCGTGGGATCCAAACGAATCACTCACTAGGGTTTACAACGATGTAAGTGACTCCCATTTGACGCCGGAGTCCAAGCTCGATACAAATGGTCAGCGGACCATTAACCAAGTGAACATGGGTTAAACCAATCATTTTTTATATCCTCAGTATACTCTACAATGTGTTCTCATATGGATGTTGACACGCGTGTCGAACTCATTGCGCGTAGACCATGCGAAGAGATAGTCACCACCCAAGAGCTACGTGAGTTGTTAGCGTCTAAGGATAAACCCGTAGCATACAATGGCTTTGAGCCAAGCGGTCTAATGCATCTTGGAACAGGTTTACTATCCGCGTTAAAAATAATGGATTTAGTTAGGGCTGGCGTAAGGTATAAGGTGTTGCTTGCAACTTGGCACGCTTGGCTAAACAACAAGTTTGGGGGGGACATGGAGAAGATTCGTATAGCGGCTAAATATTTCATTGAAGGATGGACTGCTTTAGGTGTGGACCCCTCAGCCGTTGAATACGTTATGGCAGACGATTTGGTATCCAGAAGTGAGTATTGGGAGACCCTGCTCCGGGTGGCGAGCCGTGTTACCCTGAACCACGTTGTGCGCGCCCTACCCATCATGGGTAGAACCCAAAGTGAAGCGTTGAAGTTTGGTGCATACATCTACCCGATGATGCAGGTGACCGACATATTTATGCTTGGCGCGGACATAGCGCAGCTGGGCATGGATCAGAGAAAGGCCAATATGCTTGCCAAAGAGGTGGGTCCAACCCTTGGCTTGTGGTCACCCGTAGCCGTACACCACCACTTGCTCGCCGGCCTCACTGGTCCAAGAAAGATGGGTATGGACGAAAACGAAGCCTTGGACGCCCAAATATCATCCAAGATGTCCAAGTCGAAACCCGACACAGCTATATTCATACATGACACACCAGAGGAGATCCGCTTAAAGATAAGAAAGGCATATTGCCCCGAAAGGGTTATCGAGAATAACCCAATCGTGGACTACGTTCAACATCTGATTCTTAGGGACGACACACAGACACTCCTAGTGGACAGACCCCCACATAAGGGGGGACCCATCGAGGTGACATGGCCCGAATTGAAGACTCTATACCTGAAGGGTGAAATACATCCCTTGGACCTTAAGACTGCAGTTGCAGAGAGTCTAATAAAAATGCTTGAGCCAGCACGCAAACACTTTGCAAACAAGGAGGAGTTAATCAAGCAGCTATCTCTAGCCGTATAGGTTTCGTAACAGAATCACCTATAGGCGGAGTCCTTTTTTCGATTTACTCCCGATTTAAACGGAGAGGTTTAAGTACCACTTTGGGTTGCTAATTACAGCTAAAATGAATACCTCAGAAGTGCTAGAAGTGATATTGGCTTTCCTCGCGTTTGTTCCCCTAGGAGCCTCCGTGCTATACGCCAGAAGCCATGGTAGGACGACCCCGCCTTTTGAGTTAAACGTAGCCCTCTTCGCCCTCTTTGGTATCATTGCGGTGGTAATACTCTACGCGGAAAGGCGGGGTATACTTAAGGCTTAGATATTCGCCGCTCGAAGGCAGCTAGCAGTGTCTATAAGCTGGTTTTCTAAATGAGTCGGAGCATTTTATAATGGGTGAGATGCTACAAATGCTTCGTATGAGTTTGACTAGTACACACTTACGCAATCTAATCCGGTTGAGCATCGCTTCGCTACGCTTTGAGGTCTGTGTACGCTAATAGTATTCAAACCTTAAGTAACGCCTCATATAACTATTCTGTGGGTTTTTGATGATGTCTGGATAATACGCCTAGGGGGTGTGGTAGCCAAGTGCGGGGCTTCCATTACCCAGATCTTTGGGGTGTGTTGATATCTTTGTATGCGGGTATTCAGCATGTTTAGTGCTCACCTGGAGCATATCTCCCTAAAAAGTTAGACATCTCCCCATCAGGTGATTCATATCCGCGTTACCATTGCTTTTCCGCGGTGTTGTTGAGGACTCTCTATTAGTATACCCTTCTAAAATTATGCGTATTAACGAAGTTCCTTCACCCCTAATTCCTAGTAGGAGTGGAGTGCGGTGACGACTTCACTACTAATTCAAACAAACCTTAATGTTAATATTTTTGGGTTAATATCTGCTTTGAAGTAAAACGCGCAGAGTAGAAGCATTATCATTAATGCTGAGTCTTTTGCGAAATGGTAACGCGGTATTTGAAGACGATTTTCAAGTTGAGTTACCAGGTGTGATTGTGCACACCGATTTAGATGGGCGAAAAATTCTGGTTGTTCAGAACAGGTGCGAGTTGGCGGTTGAGGCCGTCAGAATGGGTTGCAATGTTGATGAAGTAACACGTCTCCTCGAGTGGCGCGAGTTCGAAATTTTTGTTTCCAACGCCTTTGAGTCATTTGGTTATGATGTTAAGCATGACTACAGATTTAAACATAGAGGAGTTCGACGACAGGTCGATGTGTTAGCAATTCAGGGTAGGCGAGCCTTCTCGGTGGACTGTAAACACTGGTCTAAGACGCACGGTTTAGGAGTGTACATTCAAAAACAGGTCGAACGAAGCGTACTTCTCGCAGAATTTCTCAGTGATAAAGAGGTTTACCCTTTGATGGTAACACTCGGCTCCAATGGGTTCGTAGATGGTGTTCCCATTGTGGCGTCATATGCACTCAGGGACTTTCTACTGAACCTTGATCAATACGTCGATATGCTCAGAGTTCTGCGTTAGACCCTGATGAGGCTTAGCGCAGCTGCGAGTGCACCGTCTCTCGCAGACCTCTTATCATCCGAGAAACCCACTATGAGTGTGTCGCCGTCACCGAATTTGAAGCGAGTCTTTATCTCCCTCCAAAACTCAACTGGCTGGGTTTTCTCATATGAAACGTTTTCACCAGCAAAGTAGAACTCTCCAGCATTATAGCTGAGTATAAGCGCGCCGTCAGCCCCAGCCTTAACCGCTATATCCCTTAAACTGACCACATTAACAGAGCTAGGGTCCACACCCCTCACGCAGGTCAAGAAGCACTCCTTACCCAAAGTCTTATCCCAGCATCTAAACCCACCTCTATAAACAATTTTCTTGGTGAGCTCAGAGTATAGAGACGAACCCTTAGGGGAAAGCCTACAACCATTCCTATCAACCCTGATGTACCCTTTACTCTTAAGCCTCGAAATAAGGGTTCTAACAGCCCCTGGGCCAAGCATGAGCTCGCCCCCCAACTTACCCCTACCCATGCTCCCCTTCTCACCCAATATGAATATGCATTCAACCATGTCGTAGGCATTAAATGTAGCAGCTGGACCCCTCACCCGCACTCCTCGAATTAGTGCCTCCAACATCCCGCGTTTAACAGCACCACTAAACATATAACGATTACTTTTTTCATCCTGTATATGGAAAAGTGCAGATTGGCTTTACCATCTACTAAACTCGCTTCAATTTAACAAGTTTTTATGAAAAATGAGGATAGTTAGTATTATCCGTAGCCGGTTGCCTACGACGCTCGACAAAAAGCTTTAGCCTTGTTACGTAGTTCAACTACTAGTATGCTTACCAATTATAGCCTTCTTCAAAGCCAGCTTCTTTGCTGCTAAACCAGTACCCACTCCCCCTGCCACTCCGCTGCCCGTATATAGCGAGAAGTGGTTTTCGAGCACTTGGTGAGCGTGAGTCCATATGGGTACGTGTTCTAGTGCAGTCTTAAGACCTGGTGGTGTACTCCTCGAAGCTACAAATAGCGCTGCCTTATCAGCGACAGAACCTAGAACCTGTAGGGCCGCTATTAAACATGGGCTCATTTTAGGTCATTAACTATACGCGCCTAGTAGATTTAATGCTATGCTGTTTTAATCCTTTTCAATAGATTTGAAAACGCGTAAAATGAGCTTTGTTTGACTGGCGCTGTGATGGTAGTTGAATCGTTAATGGTTGAGACACGCGGTGTCAGCTGAGAAATAGGGATAGTGTTGTTCGTAAGGTTTTTAATACTGTTGGATAAACCATCCAGTGATGAATGTTTCTCGCAAGGTTTCGCTTATTGCGCTACTTACCGCAGTGAGTGTCGCGACCGATTACCTGTTAGTTGGTGTTCCTAACGTCAAGCTGATGGATGGTTTAGTGTTTTTGGGAGCCAATCTCTTCGGTTTCGAAGTGGGTGGGTCCGTTGCCATCTTGAGTTGGCTTGTATATGGAACAATCAACCCTTACGGCTCAGCCACCCCGGGGTTACTACTGGTGCTTATGGGGAGCGAGACAACATATGCATTAGCGGGTTGGGGGATGCGTAGATTCAATCTAGCTGTTGGTTCTGGCATGTCTCGGCGTGTTGTTTTAGGGTTTGTGGGTTTCGTTTGCGCGGCGATATATGACTTCATAACAAATGTGTATACAGGAATATACTTCTATGCTGGACCCATATGGAACCGGGTGGTTTACTCGCTCATCATGGGTATACCCTTCTCTTTGATTCACGAAGTATCCGACTTTTTGGTGTTCATGCTGGTGGTCCCTGTACTGATCTCTGCTTTCGCACGGCTAGGCTCGCAGGTGAGGGTTGAAAGTGTCGCAGCCCACTAGTAGCGGGAAAACCAATATGTGGATGCCTATCGCCCTAGCCTTCGTGGTGCTCACAATCGTTTTTGGAAGCCTCTCAGCCTACTTATATACCCAGAATGCCTCGCTGAGACAGGAAGTGGCCAGTCTGAATGTACTCATTAAGGTTAACCTGGGTTTGGGTAGCTATACAAACAAGAGTATAGAGTGGTACAACATGAGTGTTAGTGAGGGCTACAACCTATATCAGGCCATGGTTAAAGCCGGGTGGAGGATAAACTATACCAACTATGGGATCGATGGCTACTATATCACCGCAATAAATGGTTTGGGTAACAACAACTCAGCGAGCACCTATTGGACGTATTGGATTTACGTGGGAGGCACCCAGAACTGTTGGACCGAGGGTCCGAGCGCAGCCAACACCTACTATCTTCTACCTAACGAGACGGTGGTTTGGTACTATTCACCGTTTAACGGCACGACGAGTGTACCCCCACCCTGCTAGCTAGCGGTGTTGAGCTTTACCCATAGTGTGTACTCTTCAACTTGGTGTTTGACCGAGTTCTTAGCCGACTCGTTAAACTCGAGGGTCTCCGCAAGCGTCTCCCTCATTATGTGCTCGGCGTACTCCTGTATGACGCTTTTGAGCGACTCGTCATCTACCCATAATAGTAGCCCGACTTTCTCGTCGTATTTCAGGTTTAACTCTTTACGTGTTAGCTGGATTCTGCGCACCACCTCCCTCATGAGCCACTCCCTCTCCATTTCTTTGTCGACCTCGGTGTTAAGGAACACGTGAACACCATCCCTCCCATAGTGAACGTAACCGGGCTGGGTGCCGAGTAGGAGCTCTAATTCATCATATGTCAGCTTGACCTCCTCGCCATCCACTAGGAGATTAGCACTACCCTCTTCAGATAGTTGAATGGCTAGCTGTTCGTTATTGGCATCAATAAGCTCCAAAACACTCTTCGCCTTTGACTTAAACCTCCTACCTATTGCACCCAGTTTTGGCTTCACAGCATACTTTATATAGCCTTTAAGAGTAGTCAGACGCCTAAGCTCCTTAACATTCACTTCATCCAAAACTAGCTCCATGTTCTCCTGAATAGCATTCCATATATCGTCCCCGCAGTAGACAAGCCCCAGTTTCAGGGGCATTCTGGTCTTTATTTTTGCTTCGTTCCTAGCAGCCCTAAACGCTTCAACAACCAGTCTTGAAGCAGCTACCCCCGAGTGTGCTTTGAGGTCCTCGAATCCCTTCGCTGGGTAATCACACAGATGGACGCTCAACGGTTCGCCCTCAGACCTTAGCGTCTGGTATATTTTTTCCGATGCGAAGGGTATTATTGGTGCGAGCAGTTTCGAAAGCGTGAGTAACACTTCGTAGAGGGTTGAGTAGGCGGACCATTTATCTTTATCTTTCTCCTCCTTCCAGAATCTCCGCCTCGACCTCCTAATATACCATTGACTCAGGTCTTCGACCACGAATCTCTCTGCCGCTATCACAGCCCTATTAACCTCGAATTCATCGAGCCAGAGAGTGACGTTCCTCACAAGGTTTGAGAGCTCGGTGAGTAGCCATCTATCTATTGGGAGCCTCTCCTCGGGTGGAACCACGTTAAGCTTTGGGTCAAACCCATCCAGTTCAGCGTATGTGAGGAAGAATGTTATCGAGTTTTCGAGTATGTTAAAAAACCTCCTTTGAGCCTCGGCCACACCGGTCTCACCGAACTTGATTGGCTCCCAAATCGGTGTTGATCCAAGGATGTGCCATCTGAAGGGGTCTGCACCGTAGCGTTCGAGGAGAAGCCAGGGGTCAACATAGTTCTTCTTACTCTTCGACATCTTTTCCCCCT
>CADDZQ010000015.1 GCA_902812505.1 archaeon | reverse complement strand
ACCAAACGCGAAATAAGGGTCGGGATGCGCATCCACTAGGACTTCGATTAGGTTGTTCACATCTTCAAGCGCTTGTGAACGGGTTAGGTGTTGCATTTTAACTAACATGCTAGCAGTAAGAATTCATGCTAATTAAATTATCGGGTCTTTACTGGCGGTGTTTGATGGAGAAACCCACGCAGCGACCCTCCCATAATCCGCTATCAACTGAGGGTGAATACAGAGAGAGTTGAAAAAGATGTAGGTATATAGATTAGGCAAGCGTTATCTTGGTAACTTCTTCTAAACCCTAAATGCTTAAAGAGGGTTCAGCTGAGAATTATTTGGTGACTGTAAGCGTGAAAGCCCACAACCGCCGACACAGACTGGCATCCCATAGCCCTGTTGAATAGATACAGTAGGCGGTTAAGCTGGAGGTTATCTTCGAATCGGCGGGGTGGCCAACATTATACCTCTATTAAGAGAATCTTATCATTGATAGGGGAATCCAGCGAAATAGCTCCGTTGGTATGGAGTATATATACTGGGTTGTACATTTATTTTATGTTAATAAAAATACACGTTTAAACAGAATAGTGTTTAAGTGTATACAAACGTTTAAGAACACTGGTTCTCTATAGAAAAGTATGGTGTCGACTCCTCAAGGTGCTCGGAAACCCAATCTTCTCACAGCCATCTTCCAGTGGGATAAAGATTGGGCGTCGAGGGTGTTCATGGTCACACTTGTATTCGCGGTTGTGTGGTACATTGTTGGCGCGGCGGACGCTATGCTGGTGAGGCTTCAGGAGTCGAGCCTCGGCTTGACGGGTGAGCCCATAACAACTCCCTGGAGCTACTATGCTGGTCTAACACTCCACGCTGAGAGGGACCTCTTCGGGTTCGCCCAACAACTCGAAATGGGTATATTCGTGTTCCTCACAATCAGGATCCTAGGCGTCGAGCCGAGGGCCAAGTGGTTGATGTGGACATCGATTATTCTGATAAACGCCTCCATATTCCTGTTTGAAGGACCAGTCATCCTCTCACACCTAAGCTTCATTGATAGCTACTTCGCTGCGACAGGCTGGGACTCGCTTTCACCATTAGGGGTGCCCGGCTACAGTGGTTATGGTGTCTCCCCGCTGTGGTGGTGGGGTTGGCTTGCACTCGAGGCTTCAACCTTCCTCTGGGGTGCGTGGACATTCTACATGGTTGCGAAGAGCCACAAGAAGCTCAACTACGTTATGTACTATGTCCTCGGCACAGTGATCCTGTATGTTATGGGTTACGCTGTGCTCGCCGTAGCCACCAACTGGGAAATGCTCGCCTACTATATACCCGTGAATATTAACAGCCTCTATGACCAGTTCATCTTCTGGTTCTACGGTCACTCAATAGTGTACATGCTCTTCCTACCAGCCGTGACAGCGCTCTACTTTTTGGTACCTACACTCGTGAACAGGGAGATATATAGTGACCGCCTAGCCAAGGTTTCAGCCATACTCTACGTTGCATTCTCAAACATCGTGCCCATCCACCACCTCTACAACGCTGTGTTCCCATACTGGGTTAACATACTTCAAGAGGTGATGACCTATGGTGTGGTTGTGCCCTCCATGATGACATTCTTCAATCTATGGGCTACTGCTAAGGGTGTCAAACAGATAACTTGGAGTGTGCCAGCCGCATTCACAGCCATGTCCTTCGCCGGCGCAATAGCTGCTGGCGTCACAGGTGTAGCCAACGCCACGGTTTCATTCGACTCAGTAATACACAACTCGATGTGGGTTCCCGCACACTTTCACGCCATGATTATGCTCATGATTGCCCCAGGAGCCTACGCCCTACTCTACATCTTGGTACCCTGGGTGACCGGCAGGCTCTGGTACTCTGTTAGGCTGGCGTGGGCTCACTTCTGGCTCACACTCGTGGGCAGCGTGGGTGTGATCATGTTCTTCAGCGATGAGGGAATAAGCGGTATACTTAGGAGAAGCATGATATATCCAAGGATAAGCAATATAGTGGTTGACGAAGTGGGGGCGACAATCTTCGCTTTGATAGTAGGCCTCGGCGCGCTCGCGCTCGTACTCAACACGCTGCAAACAATATTCAGAGGCCGCACACTCGAAGCGTCGAGGCTAGGCGTGGTCGAACTGGTGAGTGCGGCCGCAGCCTCCACGGTTAACACGCCCTACTCGACCCCGGAGCCACCAAAACTCAAGGTGGATCATAGACTCAAGCTGAGGGCCGAGTACACCTGGGTTGCAGTGGGCGTACTACTCCTGGCTCTAACAGCCGTGAGCACCCTACCTGAAGCGGTGTACGTTGGAGGTGCGATCGTCAACGTACCCAAAGCCTACTTCGACCCTCCGGTTGAAAATGTGACGCTGGTGGCTCACCAATACTACTGGAACTTCACCGTGGGGAACACCTCCACGCTTGGCTTCTTCGTAGTGAATCCAGCCGAGAAGGTTTTGATTAGGGGAACAGTGGCTAAGGGTAACGGTTTGGCGAACTTCTATATGCCACTCTTCTCGGACAGAGTTGTTGACTACCAATTATACCAAGAGTATTACTCGTATATCTGGTTCACCGCACCCACACAACCCGGAGTCTACGGCTTCATGAATGGGGAATATAATGGGCCGTTCTATACCTATATGGGTGGCGAGATGCTCGTTATGCCTCCAGGGGGGGTTCTTAGCTCAACCCAGCTAGAATCCTACCTGCAAACCACATCCTCTGACCCCTACACTCCCCCAGTGAAGTTCATTCAAGGGAGCGTTTTACTTACCATGAGCACACTTGGTAACTGGAATAACACTGTACCGGCCCCAACACTCATAGCATCAGAAGGCTCAGAAGCTAACCTCAGCTTCGAGGTGAGCCTCAGCGCACTCACAAGCTATTCAAACTATGTGTTCAACATAACACAGGTGAACACCACCAAGACTGTTGAAGCCTACCTCACCGAACACGGTGGACGACTCCCCTTCAGCATAGAACTACTCCACATAAACCCTCAGGGTGAAACGAGCATCGTGCAGTCGATAACACCAACACTTGGAAGAAACACACTTTCATTCAGGGTTGAACCAGGGATCTATGTCTACGGCGTCATCCAACCCATAGCCTACGAATTCAACCCATACGGTCTATCCAACCAATTCAACGGCTATGACCAAGGATATATAACCGCCCTCTGGGGCGCAGTACTGGTGACCCAGCCATGAAGCTTTCAATGTTTGGAGCAATGGGTTTAGGTGTCCTGCTAGCAGCCTTATTCCTAGTATGGGAGGAAGTCGACCTAACACTACACGGAATCGGCACCTTCGGTGATACGGTATGGTTCACTGTGTTAAGTCTACTAGCAATAGCCATCTTTAGCATCCTAGTCCTACGTTCCCCTGACAACGGATAACCTAAGCCCACACTGCAATACATCAAAAAACTGTGTTAGTGACTCAACAAACCCTAACTAATTACGAACTCTGATTTACCGTGAAGAACAAGGCTGGCGCTCATTTTTAATAATTGATGAACGGATTCGGTTGACCGTCAGGGGCTCAGGCTTTCAAGTTCGTTTTAGAAATCCCTAAATGGTTAAAGAATACATCCGCCGCTACAATACAGATGTGTGGACGTGTGTCCACCCATCTAGAATCCAGCCGTGATGCCCATAATCAGGGCTAATATGAATCCTTACTTAAAGACGTCTTCCTAAAACTTACCCAGCGTATGGTGACGAGGTTTTCTCAGAGCCTAAAAATGAGGAAATTAATCGTCTTTCTGCTTCACAGCCATCAGAGGCTTTGGTATGGATGGTGTACCCGACTTCCACTCGGACTCAACGATCCTCTCAACCTCTGACGCGAAGGGTAAACATAAACCGGCGATGAGGCTGAATACACCAAAGTCGAACATCGAGTAGAACGTAAGCGGGCTTCTGAAGGCCTCGGCTATCAATATGGCTCCAAGTATCATCAGCGATGTAGCCGACGCGATGATAGTTGTTTTCAACACTGAACGCCTAATGTATTAATGTGGTTCAAGTACTTAAATTTTTTGTATTAGTCTTTAATCAATGTATAACTAGCTATTTATCAAAGGATTATCTAATGCGAACCTCACAAAAGCGCTTTCAGCCAGAGAACCAAACCCTCGAGAACTGGCTTCTCCAGAAAATATCAAACCCATCTGCAACCTAAACAATAACTATGCCAGTCCAAACTAGCCATCGAACATTTAAACGATGAATAATAGTAAACATTTGAGTTTAACCCTATCCCTACAATCTATAAAAAGCTTTGGCTGAGGGTAAAGAGAACTTGTATCATGTTGACTTAGCTAAAGTATTCTATCGAAGCTTGTGAGCCTTATTGGCTCAGAGGCTATTTCACGGGCTGACTCAGGGTCCTTTAGACCGTTACCTGTAAGCACGCACAACGACTTTTCATCGCCCTTAACCACCCCCTTATACTTTAGCCTGATGAGCCCAGCAAGGCTTGCCGCAGACGCCGGCTCAACGAAAACCCCCTCGAGTCTAGCTAGTAGACTCTGTGCTTGACGTATTTGGGTATCTGAGACCGCGACCGCTAAACCCCCAGATCGCTTAATGGCCTCCAAGGCCTCCTTCCACCTAACAGGCGAACCAATCCTTATCGCCGAAGCGTATGTTGTTGGGTTAGATACTGGCTGTATCTTATCCAAACCCTGCTCGTATGCTTGGACTATCGGTGACGCCCCCTCCGCCTGTACACCAACGATCTGTGGTGGCCTGTCTATGAGGCCGAGCTGTGCTAGCTCCCTGAATCCCTTCCATAGCGCCGTAATGTTACCCCCATTACCCACGGGTATGAAAACCTTGTCGGGTAAGGCTGGTCGCGTCTGCTCGTATATTTCGAAAGCGAGGGTCTTCTGCCCCTCCAGCCGGAAGGGGTTCACAGAGTTTAAGAGGTAGGCTTTACCCGACCTCTCCGTGTCTAATACGCTTTTTAGCGCCCCGTCAAAGTTATCGCTAACCATGATTACGTTGGCACCGTACACGAGTGATTGCAGTAGTTTTCCCCTAGCCACCCCGCTTTCGGGCACTACAACATAGGCTTTCAGCCCAGCCCGCGCAGCGTAAGCGCTCATTGAGGCCGCCGTGTTACCAGTTGACGCACAGATTACCGCGCTCGCCTTGCCCTCTACAGCCTTTGTTACCCCCACAGTCATACCCCTATCTTTAAAGGAGCCAGTAGGGTTGTCTCCCTCGGTTTTAACGTACAGTTCCCCTAGTGAGAGTTGGTGCTCGGTGTTAAAACACCTTATGAGCCGCGTTCCACCCTCACCCATACTGATACTAACGGTCTTCTCCGCGACGGGTAATAGCATCCTATACTTCCATACACCCAGCTGGCCGCCAACGCTAAAAATAGGGGTAGCATCCACCTCTCCAAACTCGTACTCCACCTCTAATAGGTCTCCGCAATTAGCACATAAAAACGTGGTCTGCTCTAAGGGTGCCGTTCCATTGCACCCAATACACTTGAACCACGCTTTCACATCAACTCCACTCGCCCACTACGTTCTCAGTAGATGGGAAAATAAACCTTATGTTCGCTGGGAGATAGTGTCGCAATTAGGGAATGGATGAGCGTGGCACCCCAGCGTGGAAAACCGTTATCCGGACATTATCCACTGGGATAGTGTCGGAATTAGTTTGTGGTTAGAGTGGTCTCCAATCATGGAAAACTGTTATCTGGACACACTAGACAAAATCTAATTTATTTGGGATGCTGGAGCGTAAAGTTTTTAGTTCCAGTGCGGAACTTAGTTCCGGTCCGGAACTTGCTATTCGACCCAAGGCCCAAGTCGTCGAGAAAAGGGTTTCTCGACGAAAAAAGCTTACAGTGCTCGACCGCTCAGTCGGCAGACCCCTCATTCTGATGCTTGGTATAAGGCGAATCTGAAGGTCTTCTCTACTCCTCAGCTTTCTGGAAGGGTGGAAAGGTGTCTACGTAGACCTCAGGGGTGTAAGAAACATCGCCGACCTCCACCGAAAAACCTCAGAGGGACTCACGGTTTCCCTCACAAAGCTAAGGGATGCGTTAAAGGGTGTTAGCGGTGTAAAGATTGCTGGTATCGAAGTCGCTCTGAAATAGAGGGGTGTTGACTCCGTCAGCCTACCGCGTCTCATCGAGCAGCTTTCAAAAAGGGAACCGTGGTCTTCATCCTCGATGAAATACAGACTCTGGGACCCCCCACTTTCCTATGACTCAAGAACACGGTCGCGTACGCCCACGACAACGCCTTAAACTGCGCTTTCGTTTTAAGCGGTTCGCAAACAGGTTTGCTCAAGGATTTCGTTGGGGTTAACAACGCAGAATCCCCACTTTCGGCAGCTACTACACACAGGTACACGTGGAAAGATTAACAGGGGAGCAGTCATGAGAGTTTTTTAGAAAAGGGCTTCCACGAGCTAAAACAGAGGGTTGAGCAAAGCGTTATAGAGAGAGGTGTGGCTCTCTTTGACGGAGTACCCAGCTGGCTTGTCCACAGCAGTCATGAGTCAAATCGAAAGAAAAAACCGTAACGAAATCCTCCTAATCGCGGTTAACACGCGAGAAACGAGCTTTTAAAGCTAAACCAAAGGGAAAAACAAGTGGCCAAAGCGAACGCGAACGGTGCAGAAAGCTGGTAGAGCGTTAGACGCCTTGTCGAGGAAACGAGTGGAGAAATAATCGCGAATCAACGCTCACACGTACAATAAGGACGCTTGAAAAACTGAGCATAATACAAGACTACCGCTTCATTGACCCCGTTTATCAAGTAGCCGCAAAACTACTTTAATTACGGGAATAAAGAGACCGAACTGTCTCAGTTTGGTGTGGTTACTTCATAACGCTTCTGTGTTATGATTACACGTGTTATTTGTATAGAAAGATGGGAGCTATGTATGAACGGAAGTATTATCTTTTTTCTACCCCATCATTGTTAACCTGCTTGTTATAGTAGCAGGGTTCGAGTAGGTCTTAATTAATTGGTTGGAGATATGTTTTTAATGTCTGACCAGTTGTCTCAGAAGGTCGCCCAGTGGCTCCAAGAGGCTGGGTTGGCTGTGTCTAAGACGCAGAACGTCCAAGACTATTTTAACATAACTGTGTCGCCTCCCCCACCCGCGCAGGGGCCTGTTTTAACTGTGGCGAGGCCCAAGTCGGAGTCATCGTTTTTCGCTGTTGGGATGGGTATAAGCATCCATCCAGACCATCTTAGAAAGCTTAACGCGGAGCCAAGGAATGAGCGTCTCAGTTTTCTGAATTCACTCAAGTATACGTTCCTTACGATGAACGTTGATTTCGTGTTCATACCACCCCAGAATGAAGTCCCTCAGCATATACAGCTTGTTAAGCTTATTTTCGTTGATGGTTTAACCCAGAACGAGTTGTTCAACACATACACCCTTGTGCGTAACGCTGGAATATTGACCATAATGAAATTTGTCGATAGATTTGGCAACGTGGATCAGAATCAGCCTTCAGGCATAGCCTAAAATATATATTTCCATTATTATTTACATTTTTCGGGGTGTTTAGGTTAAGCTTATTTATCAATGGGTATGAGTGTGTAAAGCGGAAGCAGAACAGCAATGCCACAAACACGTAAAGGTAGTGGTTCATCAGAGCCTAGCAGACTAAGACAGGAGACAGTGGTTATGCGCAGGCTCGGGTTTATCGATGCCTTCTTCTTGGCGTTCGGAGGCCAATCTATATTGTTAAGCCTCCTCACGTATGGTGCGGCTGTGATAGCCCTCTCAGGCTACTTCTCACCTGTGGCCGTGGCCCTAGGAACGGCTCTTGTCGTGCTGAACGGAGTGGTTGTTCAACGCCTATCCAACCTGTATACCCAGAACGGGGGGTACTATAACTACGCGAAGAATATCAATGGAAGGCTTGGGGCGCACATTGGCTGGGTGTACATATCCTACGCCACACTCTACGGTGGCGCCTACGTTGTGGGGACAGCATTCGTTGTTGGATACGCACTTGGGCTGAGTCCAGTGATGGTATCACTGATCATCACAGCGTCGGCGATATCACTCGTCCTCCTCGGCGTGAAGCCCTCATCACGCTACGCGATAGCGACGGGAGCGCTGGAGATAGGCATCATCCTCTACTTCGTAGTTGGCTCATTCCTGCACGCACACCTCACAGTGTACAATCCCTTCTCAAACATCAGGCTGACCAGGGGTATACCACTCGCCATACTTCTCGGAGCATCTATACCCACAGGGTACGGTGTGCTCGCACAGGTATCAGGCGAAGTTGTTGAGGCTGAGAGAACCGTGGGGAGAGCCATGCTAACCGTTATAATCATCAGCGGGGTCCTCGCATCCATATTCGTACTCGCACTAACCAACCTCGCGTACACCATGAGTCTGAAGGCTCACACACTCGGTGCTGAGAGCATGCTGAGCCTAGTGTCAAACGTCAATGGAGCGGCGAGACCCATAATAATATTCAGCGTATTAAGCGATGGGGTGCTTGGAGCCATGGCCTACCTTATGGCCGCAACGCGCACAATCTGGAGGATGAGCCAAGACGGATATATGCCCAAATGGTTCGGAGTCCTGAGAAAGGGTGAGCCCACAAACACTCTCGCTATATTGTCTCCCGCATATATCACCATCACCACTGTGAGCATGTTATTCCTTCCAGCCTTCGATGACTTTGTGGCCCTAGGCGTGGTGGCCGCCCTATGCTCCCTATACATACACTTCGTCGCTAACACATCGCTCTATTCACACACACGTAAACCAAGCTCGCGGGGTAATGCTTGGAGGATTATAGCCCTACTAGCCATGTGCTACACTGGATTCAACTTTGGCTTCTCACTCTACGAGGGTAAAACCGTTTATGCGGTGGTGTTCTTAGGCCTAACACTGACGGGGCTAGTATACACGCTACTACGACCTAGTAAACACCACCGGGTGGGCTTGGATTATTCCTCCTAACTACGCTCCCTTGCGAACTCTACGCTACTATGTCTCCCTGCGCACAACCACCTTGCCGTTTGACATCTCCATAACTGGCTCCCATCCCTCCTCGATAAGTGACTCGAGCTGGGACGCATCCACAATCTTCCTCTCAGTTTTCTTAACTGTCTGGGGCTGCGCTATGCGTGGTAAGCGTGTAGCCGCGAGCTGCTCAGAGTAGTAACTGATTTCCTCTTCAACGCTTGGCTCCCTTCCAAGCTGCGATATTAGCTTAGACCTCAGCTCGTCTGGGTCTAACCCAAGCACCCTGAGGTTCTCCCGCCACACAAGCACCCTCACCTCGTCTTGAGGATTCATCTGGCTAGCCGCCGTGCCCAGCACGCCCAGGTTCTTCTCAGCCCTACTATAAGCCTCCTTTAACTGGTCTAGGGAGGGCTTAGAGTAGGCGCGCTGGGTTCTCGGCAGCACGTGTCCCATCAACTGCTCATACCAAGTAGACGGCACCCCGGCTTCCTCCATAGTCGTCTGAAAGAATTTCCTGAACAGGTGGTGGTGTAAGCCATCAGTCACACTGCGGCTTAGGCCAGCTCTCTTAGCGGCTCTCCTAATAATCCTGTTCACCGCTTCATCGTCTAGGGGCACATCTTTACCCCTAAATTTTCTGGGGCTGACAAAGAGGAGGTCGCCTTCAGACAGGGTTCCCCTGCGTTTAAGATAATCTGAGACGAGGCGCTTCGCGTCCTCGCCGATAAAGAAGGTGTAGGCCTGGCGGTGCTTGTTGATAAGCCTCCCCCGCGGGTCCTTAAGGTCCGCTGGAACATGAATCGCACCTGGACCCCTAGAGGCCAACGCCTCCCTCACCATGCCGTAGCGTAGGGAGGTTATAACACTAACCCTCTGACCCGACTGCGCCGAGAAGGCTATCAGAGCAGCCTCCAACGGGTTCTCCGTAGCCTCAACCATACGCGCTATCTCCTCCCTAGTGGGCACACGGTCCTGCCTAGTGGTCCAGCTCTCAGGCGTCTCAAGGTTCAGGGGTGCATAGTTGGCCTTGTAGAAGCTTCTAAGCGCAGCGTGGGCGGTTAACGCGGTGTTCCTTGAAAGCTTCTCGGATGATTCCAAGTATGCGAAGTACTGAGTCACAAGCTCTTCATGCCTCCTCCTTACTGATTCATCATGGGATTTGAGGTCCTCCGAGTGTTCGGCTACAAGCTGCTGCGGAGTCTTACCAGACCACTCACAGAACCTTTTAAGGTGCCAGAGATAAATTTTAGCCGTCCCCTCAGAGCGCGTCCTCCTCGAAAGTATCTTCGAAATCCACCTCTTAACTGTGGGATCATCCTCAAACCTCAACTCATATGTTCACCCCCTCATTACGTATAGGTCTACCCCTACACATGGAGAAAACGAGTGGCGACCTACCCAGTCTACTCACAAGGTCAGCCTCACCCTCAACATCGTACACGGCTATGTCCGCCGAGTAGCCCGGCTTAAGGCAGCCCACATCGCTTAGCCCTAAAGCCCTAGCCGAGTTCACACTCGCTGCGCAAAGAGCCTCCGCCGGCCTAAGCCTTAAAGCGTACACGGCGTGGTTCATAGCGGCGAGCATCGAGTCAGCCTGGCAGTTTGGGTTAAGGTCTGTTCCCAAACCTATGACTAGGCCCTTAACCCTGAATTTGTCCACTGGTGGGGGTTTAATCATTGAGTAGTGGAAGAGAAGTGGTAGCAGCACGCCCACCACTCCTCTCTCAGCCATCCTAGCTAAGCCGTGGGGGCTCGCTTGGACTAGGTGGTCGGCTGAGAGGGCGCCCACCTCTGCGGCAAGCGTGGCGCCCCCGCTGTCTTGGAACTCGTCGGCGTGGAGTCTAACATTCATCCCCTTCTGCTTAGCGTAAACCAAGATACGCCTAGTATCCTCGACGCTGAAGTAGCCTGGCTCGCAGAACACGTCAACGAAGTCGGCTAGACGTGTTGTGGAGGCGTAGTCCACGGTCTTGAGCACAACCTGCTCGATGTAATCAGAGACACGCCCAGCATACTCCTCTGGCACGGCGTGGGCTGAGAGTAGGGTGGAGAGCACCCGGGCTTCAACCCTCTCTTTTAGGGTGTTTATGAGGCTGAGAAGGCGTACTTCAGAGTCGAAGCTCAAACCGTACCCACTCTTGACCTCCAACGTGGTCACACCACTACTCAGCAGACCTCTGACCCGTTTCGCGGAGGCGGCTAGCAACTCGTCGTCGGCCGCGCTACGCGTGTACCTAACGGTTCTCATGATACCTCCACCCCTCGCGGCTATCTCCGTATAACTCAGCCCTTCAAGCTTCCAGGCGAGCTCATCGGAGCGGTTCCCATAGTATAATAGGTGGGTGTGGGGATCAACTAGCCCTGGGAAAACAGAGTAATCAGAGAAGTTTATAATCCCACTTGGCTCGTGCGCCCCGCTTAGTTTGGACCACTCCCCAACATCAACAATCCTGCCCCCAGCGACTGCGAGGCCCCAATCCTCTTTGATGAGGAGGTTGGCGCCCGCGCCCAGTTCACATGGGGCTTGAGGTGTGATGAGCCTACCACACCTAAAGAGGTAGTCAACCATCATGGCGTGGCCATGAACTCCAAAAACTCTTGAAGGCTGCGGGGTTTGAGCACATAGTTATTCCTCTTCTCGTAGCCGATGGTCGAGTGAGGGGTTGCACCATAGTTGTGGCCGGGGTAAACAACCGTGTCGTCGGGAAGGCTTCCGAGCTTCTCGAACAGCGTGTGATACATCTGCTCGGCACTCCCACCGGGGAGGTCCACTCTACCACACTCGCCCACAAAGAGTGTGTCGCCAGTGAACACGCACCCCCCTGAGAGGTAGCACACACTGTCGGGGGTGTGCCCCGGTGTGTGTATAACCTTGACACTGAGTCCGGGTGCCTCAAGCGTGTCCCCGTCCACCACCTCCACATCCTTCTTTATTGGGGATGCCCTGTGGGCGACCACGAGCGCCCCAGTCAGCGAGGCGAGCTCTTCGTTATCCATGTTGTGGTCGAAGTGGTGGTGGGTGCTCAAAATATACTTCAGTTTCAGGTTGAGCTCCCTGAGCTTAGCGTATATAGTGTCAGCGCCGAAGCTCGTATCAACCACGAACGCAACACGCTCCTCAGACCACAATACGTATGAGAAATTGAGCATGTGACCCACAAGTAGCTGCTCAACACGCATGTAAACCTAACACCTCGAATACCAGGTAACCCACCACGTCTCACCTCTCCGCTACAACTGGGTTCGTGATGGAGCCAACACCCTCAATCTTAGCCTCGACAACGTCCCCATCCTTAAGGTAGGGGGCGCCGCTGAAGGCTGCGACACCAGCCGGTGTACCTGTGCATATGACGTCACCCGGCTCAAGCGTGATCCCAGAGGACACGTATTCGATTAGGCTCTCAATCTTAAAGAACATGTCCCCCGCAAGCGCGTCCTGTCGTTTCACACCGTTCACGGAGAGCGTCAACCTAAGAGAGTATGGGTCGGGGACCTCGTCGGCTGTAACAAGCCAAGGGCCAAGTGGCAGTGAGGCATCCATGGATTTACCCTTAACCCAATTATAGCCCAGGGGTGACTCCCTACCAGGCTGTGGGAACTGGTAGTCTCTGAAGCTCACGTCGTTAGCAACCGTGTAGCCCGCCACATACTCGAAGGCGCGTTCAGCACCAATATATTTACCCCTCATACCGATGACCACAGCAAGCTCCACTTCCCAGTCAACCTTCTTTGAGACCCTGGGTATAAGTACGGGTTCCCCATCCGCTATTAGACATGAGGTGAACTTCGTAAAGAAGTATGGTTCAGGAGGCGGCTTAACCCCCGACTCCTTCCCATGCGATGGGTAGTTGACAGCGACCATAAGAATCTTCTGAGGCCTGAGAACAGGTGTCAAAACCCTAGGCTTATCCACTGGCTTAACACCTAACTGGTGTGCTGAGCCCAACCGCAGAGCTTCTGGAAGCAGTCCACGACCAAGCAACTCATCCACCGAGCCTATATTCGCTAAGCGGTCAAACCCAGCGATTCGCGCCGCCTCAGCCAAATCGTAGACCCTGCCATCCCTAACGAAGCCAGCGCGCACACCACCATCTGAAGCATAGTTTAGGATCCGCATCAGAGTCACCTGAACGATTTAGGAAAGCGCACCACTCAAATAAAGCTTAACCCACCGCCAGACACCTATCCACAGGTCTTCAGCATCTGGCCATTTCAACAATCTATACGTGGACCCATTTGAGTGGGGAAAAGGTCTTGTTAACACAACTTTTTAGTTAGTCTGAGTGGTAAGCTCAACGCAGGCTGATTTGGTCTTGTACAAAACAGTTGAACTGGGGGTTGAAGGCTTCGAGGTGGGGGGCTACCACTCGGAGGATGCCTGTTCGGGTATAACCGTCGTCTTCCCCACGAGGAATAATGTGGCCGGCGTGGCGAAGATGGGGGGTTCGCCGGGCACCCGTGAGACAGAGATTCTAAGACCGCTCCACAGGAAGAACAACTCGGTTGACGCCGTCGCACTGTGGGCAGAAGTGTGTTCGGGTTCAGGGCGGTTGAAGGTGTGGTAGAACGCCTAAGGGTTGACGGGAAGGGTTACCGGGTTGGAGGTGTAACCGTGCCCATAGTGCCAGCCGCCGTGATATTCGACTCCAAAGGAGACGAGACGGATAAACACCTCCCAGACCACTCATGGGGTTATTTGGCGTACGAGCGGAGGTCGACCAAGCTACCCGTCGGTGGAGTATGGGTTGGCCGGGGGGACTCTCAGTAAAATCCTGGGTAGGGAGCGGGCATCACCCTCCGGTCAGGGCTACGCACACTATGAGAGAGGAGGCGTACAGCTGGGTGTCCTCACGGTTGTGAACGCGGTTGGGGACGTGTACAGTAGAGACGGCAACATCATTGCGGGTGCCAGAGGTGGGGGTGGGTCGTATATAAGCGGCCTTGAAAACGCCATAAGAGAGGGGTTAGCCCACTTCAGTCACGTTGGTAACACCACTTTAGGTGTGGTTATCACAAACATTAGAGCCGACGTGTGTGATATGTGCGCCCTAGCCCAAGCCGCCAACATTGGATATGCGAGAGTGATAAGACCGTTCAACACCGCTTTTGACGGTGACACCGTGTTCGCCTTAACTACTAATGAGGTTGACGGTGACCTTGAAGTGGCCAAAATACTCACAACCCAGCTTGCAGCGGAATCTGTAATCAACATCTATACGTGACGGAACGGAGGCGATCGCCACATAGAGTTGAGAGCACACACGTTTAACGGCTCGCTTATATCTGATGGGATGAGAGCGCAAGTCGGAGTATGGGGTCAGCTATGATGTATCCGCCATCCCTAACTTCGACTATACTATAGTTTACTAGTTCATCGAGCAACCCGTTGAAATTTCTGTCGTTCACCGTCTCCCCTCTTGCTTCCTCAAGTAACCTCTTAGCCTCACTCCAAGTTCTTTCACGGGTGAGTACCCGCAGCAGTTAGGTGTACCTTTCACTACGCTGGGAAGACAAAAAGCTGTTGATTTCCTCTTTGGCTACTAGGATCGCTTCGCCGAGGATTCTTCGCACATCGCTCCACCCAGTCACTGCGTATTCGTGGCCGAAGTATGCGAGCCAGCCTATTACACCGTCGAATGTATCCACCGCACTCTCTATCTGTTCTCTCTTTATGTTTGTTTGGAGCTGTGAAAAACCCTTTTCGAGGAAGTCTACAGCCTCCTCCCTACCAAGCCTCCTTGTGGCAACCTCAACTATTTACCTCCCATAGAGAGGCGACCCAGCGTCCCCTCTCTTTACGAATATTTCAAGCAACCTAACCTTGGAGCCGGGGAGCACGAACTTGACATGCTTAAGATTATCATAGGCGAATGCCTAGGTCCTAACGAACGCTATCCACTTTATTTTCTTCAGTTCTTGGGCTCCATCTACCGCCACAACGATATCCATACCCATATCCTCGGCCAAAGAGTTCACGGATGACAGTAGTGATGGTAAGCTGAACCTCTGCTCGCCCTTGTGTTCTCATTACTCTTCCACCCAATTTCCACGCTTATCGGGCTGAGGGTAACCCTAACCCATCTTATTGTAGAAAACACACGCTTCGCCTTTTCCCGCGCGGATTGATATCTCTTTAAGAAACCCTCTATCCCGGTTCTTAGCACATTTATGAAATCCAAGTAGTGCGGGTTCTCTGAGAACCTAGTATCCAAGTATATATGGTAAGCCAGTCACATTCAAAGCCGTCTTCATAAGCGAAGTCTTACCAGTCCTCTTTATACCCTTCACGACCACGAGCTTCGACATGAGCAGAGCTCTTTCCAAAACCCTTAGTTCCCGGTCGAAATCATAAAGATCCTCTCTTCTATCCTTAGGTTCCAAATTGAACAACATGTACTAGTACAAATAATTAAGGCTAGCCACATCGGCTCAGAGGCTCAGCGTGGAGACAAACCTATCCGAATCCCGGTCACAAATCAAAAAGTCGCATCTAGGAGAAACATTAATCAAGGATAAATTTTGGCCTACTTTGAGAAGCACGATTTTAAAAACTTCACAAAGATTATACACTCTTCACCACTGCTAACACAAAATCAGCCGCTATCTCTACCGCTGTTATAAAGTTTGCAAGACCTCACCACCCCTTTGTTAACCAAAAATTCGTTTTCGAAACACTAGGGCGCCAAGCATGAATTTGTGGTCCACCGTTTAGAGCCAAATAGCTTACATGTTTCGTATACTTTCAGCACTCGTGCTTAGTTGCTCACAATTCATTTTTACAGGTTACTCTAATGCTTTTTCGCCCCGCGAAAATCTGTATAGATTACATGTTGCTATATGGGCAACCAAATTGATTGTCTACGCAAAGACGGGAAACATGATAATAGTACACAATACCACTACGCCTCGATACTGCGGAGGAGCGTTTTGAAGCTTTATCTTCAGCCCTCTTCCAAGGTAAACCAACTGCTACCCACTTTAGGATTCACAGGTTTGAGCCGCTGAGCGTTTAAGAGTTTAGAAAATGGTAGCGGGATACTAGTCCACCTCAGCTCAAGCCAATTTTAAAGTAGTTAGGTGAAACATGATTTTTTGGGTACGTATTTGGATTCTCGTGGGATTTAGCGAAAATCTTAATACGGGTTACCGTATATACGGCTTTATGGTTAAAAAAAAATAACGGTTTCTGTTGATAAGAGTGTTGTGGACACAGCGAAGATTGCGTTGTTAAAGAAGGGTAGAACGCTCAGTGATTTTATTGAGAAATCGCTTCGCTCACTTTCAACCGCACAGACCCTCGATGATCTATGTAGAGAGCTTGGCCTAGAGTGTGAATACGTAGGCTATGAGGAAGTTGAGAGAAAAAGGCCAGACCTTAGGGGCAAAGTTGCCTCAGAAGTGGAGGTAAGGGAGATCAGGCGTGAGCGTTTCTCGCGTGTACTTTGATACAAGCATGCTTGTAAAGAGGTACGTAAACGAAGAAGGTAGCCACAAAGCGGATAACTACTTTCGCCTTGCACATCGTGGTGAGGCGGTGATCTGCTTCTCGGAGATGAATCTCGGCGAAGCGGCTACAGTTTTCGACAAGTATTCAAGGAAAACCCATATAGACGCGGAAGCACTTCTTAAAACAATGCTAAGCGAGTTAAAGGTGCTGGAGAGGTTTTCCTCAGTGGAAATATATCCAGTCACAGGTGAGGTCATCAAGAGGTCAATCAAAACAGTGCTCGAACACCATATCTACATTATCGACGCCCTACAAATAGAGACTTCAATAGAAGCACGCGCAAACCTGTTTCTAACCGCTGACGAAGAACTTAATTTGGTAGCCAAAGAAATGGGAATAAGAACAGTTTAGAGCAATTAGCTGGTGAAGTAACCTATGTCGCCTACGCCAGTAAGCTTGGAACGATAACCTTCGCCGGCGTGGACAGTTAAACATGTTGGGCTTCTAAAACATAGTACATTGCACCCCCGCCATCTATGTGCTAAGGTAGAAATTCTTCCTTAGCGTTGACCGCTTTCTAGCGAAGACCGACCTGCTTTTCGGTGACTCACAAAATTCATTAGTTAGGCTTGCTTACTTGTCTCTAAGTGGAGTTGAGTTCTGCCTATCGCTGAGTTGGAGTCATCGAATATTGTGCGTAAAATTGGGGAATTATCGGCTGAGGGGGAGGGGGAGGTCCTAAGCTTTCTTAGGGGGCTTCTGAGAATTCCGACAGAGAATCCCCCGTCTGAACTATGAGAGGCTTGTATCGTATGTTACAAGTGTGCTCGAAGACCTGGATTATAGGATTGATGTTATTGAGGTGAGCGACGAGCGTTACTATTCGCATATTCCTGGTGGAAGCGGGACGAGGCCGAACGTTATAGCATCACTTGACACGAAGCCTGAGAACCAAGTTGTGTTTAAGGGACACTACGATATTGTTCCCGCTGGTGAGGGTCGGAGCTATCCCTCATACGAGGCTGAGGTCCATGACGGTAAGCTCTACGGTAGGGGTGCGGCCGACATGAAGAGCAGTATAGCCGCCCAAGTATGCGGCGTGGAGCTTTTTCGAAGGGTTCTATGTGACGTCGAACAACTCAGACGCGTGGTGCATCAAATTGTCGCGGATAAGACTGTTGGGAACACCAATGCGGGCACGGGCTAACTCGCCGAAAAAGACTACCTCTCGCCTAAAAGGGTGAGCTGCATGGTATTCACCGAACCACTGGGTGTGGCAAACATATGCTTCGGCCACAGAGGCGCAGTGTGGAGTCGTGGTCAAGTCTACGGCACCATGTCCCACGGAGGGAGCGGATACGATTAGGGCTACCACACAGTGTGAAAGCTGCCTCTACGAGAAGGTCGAATACGACTCTAAGCTGAAGAAATCTAGACACCCAATTATACCTTTCTCAGCGACGAAGCCCTCGATTGTTATCGGATTTCTCCAAGGGGGAACGTGGGCGAACACGGTGGCGGACCGCGCTGAGTTCTGGTACGTGAGGAGACTAATCCCAGAGGAGACACTGGAAAATGCAAGGGAGGAAATAAACACGTGCCTCCATAAAGCTCAGAGGGATAACCCCACGTAAGGCTGGTTAACACAGAGGTCTACTCAACACCATCAATCTACACAGACCGAGCTTCAAGCATATCCAAAGCATTCGAATACGCCATACAGAGGATAGCTCATAGGAAGCCGAGAAAAGTGTTGTCACTTGGACATTCGACATCAGTTTCGCTGTGAACCAAAGGTATACAGGCAATAGACTACGGCCCAAGCAGACTAGAGCTCCCACACAACAGAGAAATGACTCAACCTAGAAGAGTTCTATACTTCAATCAGGGTAGTAGTCCTAGGACTACTCCGCTACCTAGGAAAAAGCCGCATAAATTAATCCAATTAGCCAAACACCCACCAAACTTTCACCTCCAAAGCGCCACAAGTATACAGTCCGCAACTTATTATGGAACCACTATGATTTTGATGAATACATACGTAAGATAATGGGATACCGGCTGGAGAAGCGTGACGGAAGGTACGTCTTAGCCTGTTCAAACTGATCAGCGAATCGTTTGGTTACGATAGCCTCTGGTGCAGATATCGGTCTGAATATCTTAGGGAATGTGAGGTTGTTATGTTATTACTTCCGTTATCCATCTATACTCGATGCGTGGTGAAAATATTTATATGCGGCTATATGCTGTGTGTGAGCGATGGATATGGGCGTGTATGGCTTGGACCGTGGGCAGTGGTCGCAGATATTGGCGGCGTGGGGTGGCTGGCTCATGGATGGTTATACCTCTATAGCTTACGCGCTTGTGGGTTTGACTATAGCGCCCATATTTTTTCCAGCTTCGCTACACCTAGTTGGGGTTGTGGCCACATTCGCTGGCTTCGCGGTGGGTGCACTCGCGAGGAGCATAGGCTCACTAGCCTTGGGAAACTTCCTGGGCGACAGAGTTGGTAGAAAATCTATGCTTGTGCTAACAGTCCTCTTCTTCTCAGTCTTCTCCGCGCTCAAAGCCGTGCTGCCTAGCTATAGCGAAGTGGGGATCATTTCACCCATCCTACTCTACGTTGTGCTCTTCTTGGAGGGGTTCTTCGGGGGAGCCGAGTATGGTGGGGGCACCACACTCTCAATGGAGAGTGTGCCGGCTGAAAAGAGGAATTTTATAGGTAGCTTCGTGCAGAGCGGCTACGGGACAGGGTACTTTATAGTGGCGTTCGTGTACGCTGGTCTCAGAGCCTACTTCGGCGGCGCCTTCGCGGTTGTGGGTTGGAGGGTGCTCTTCGCCACTGCGCTCGTGCCCGGTGTGATAACGGTGGTGTTGAGGGCGATATCCAGGGAGACACCTGTCTTCGAAGAGATGAAGACAAGAGGTGAAGTTGAGAGGGTTCCTGTTATGAGGCTACTCAGGCAGGCACCCAAGACGATGCTTTTAGCCGTGCTCATAACTACGGGTCTACTCTTCGTGAACACGGCCACCTTCAGCTTTTACCCCTCACTTATGACCACTAAGGGCTTCAGCGGTGTGGATATAGGTGAGGGTGTGGCAATCATAAACCTCGTTTCACTCTTCGGGGTGTGGATAGGTGGAGCGCTCGGGAACACTATAAACGGCAGAAAGAGACCCATGCTCATATACGCACTCATATTCCTAATCAGCATCTACCCCATACTGAAAGTTGGATACTACGCTGGCTACCCCATCTTTGTGGCCGCCTTCTCAGTTCAGGCATTCCTCGAAGCCATGATATTCTCAACCCTACCAGCATTCCTATCCGAGCAATTCAGCAAGAAATTCAGGGCCACAGGTGTAGGGTTCACATACAACGCGGGCGCAATAGTTGGCGGATTCGCCATATCCATCATATTCGCTCTGAGCGCAATCATTGGACTAATCACATCCTGGCTTACAATGATGATTGTGTTCTCACTCATAATGACGGTTGGTATAGCACTATCCAATGAGACATGGATGAAGACGGGGGCCGCAAAGGCCGAAGACAGAATCATAGAGTAGAATTTACATATCCAAAACGGGCACTCTAAGAACCATATACGTAGTCAAATGTGCCCAACCCTCCATTCTTAGCTATTCGCCTTTCCTGTGACGATTAACTTACAGCTTCGGCTCGAATCTACCATCGATAGCAGCCCAGCCTCCATCCACGTATATCACGCTTCCCGTGATGTAGGATGCGGCCAGCGTTGCGAGGAACACGGCTGGGCCAGCCACCTCCTCTGGTCTCGCCCAGCGCTTCAGCGCGGTCTTATCGGCGTAGGCGTTGTACCACTCTGGGTCACGCTTGATCTGCTGTGTTAGAGGTGTGTCCACGACTACGGGGGCTACCGCGTTCACCCTCACGTTACATGGGCCGAGCTCGGCTACGAGGACTCTGGCAAGCTGGACTATGGCAACCTTAGTTGCCGTGTAAACAGATTGACCGGGTTCTACAATCTGGTGCCTTATAGATTATACTGCCACGATGGATCCACCCTCAGGGTTCGGACTATGATGTCAGCCATCTCCTTATAGCAGTGTGAATGCACCCTTAAGGTTCAGGTCGACAACCCTGTCGAACTCCACGTATGTGTAGTCCACAAGCCTCTTCCTCACATTTATACCCGGCGCGACGTAGAGCGCGTCAACCCGCCCATAAACCCTGCACGCTTCAGCCCCAGTCTCTCCACATCCGTTGGACTTGTCACGTCGACTTGAAACCCTTGGGCATCACACCCCCGCCCCTTATTGTTGAAATAGTGGCCCTCAACCCCGCCTCGTCGAGGTCTATCGCTAACACCATGTTACCATTCGACGCGAACACGTAGGCTATGGCTTGACCGATACCGGAGGCTACTCCCGTGACAACAGCCACCTTACCCGCAACACTAAATAGCTACTTAAGTGATTGGGGTCCAATCGTGAGAAAGGGACTAGCTAATTGGCTAAAAAGGTTTGGTTACGTTGACTCCTGCATGGGGTGCTCAGCGGTGTTCGCTGGGGGCGTGGGTAGCTGTGTCGACTGCTCGTTTGCAACTATAGTCATAACCTCGGCGAGCACCTCGTCGGCGCTGGATGTTTTAAGGAGTGAGTCGATGGATTTAACATCCATGTGGAAGCTGTTCGCGAGCACGTCCCCTAATGCATCGTTGAGTTTCCCAAGCTGCTCATCGGCGCCGGGTATAAGGGAGCCTATATCATCTTTAACACTCTTTATGGCCTCTATCGCTGGTTGAAGAGTGGTCACGATATCCCCGCTTGTGATCACAGTCTCAATTCTGAGCTGCACCACTTCGAGTGCGAGTGAGCTCTTGGTGAGCTTCTGGGAGAGGTTCCTAATGAGCGCTATCTCGCTTGCAAGCATCGTGGCCTTCGTCTTATCACCCTTAGCGTAACACGCGGCGGCCTGCTCAAGCAGGTTTTTAGCCCTCTCCTCCATCTTGTTTATTGCCATATCCACCTTGGTATTGAATGTTTTAAGTGAGCCCAGCGCCTCGGTGAGCTGCTCTTTAAGGGACTCTCGACCAAGCGAAAGAATAGCCAAACCACCCACTCCTCACACAATCATTCCAACTAGCACACATAACCCTTTTGTTACCGATAAGCGCCTTGGAACGGGTTCAAACCAAGTCCCACTCCCAGGTTTAAACTCGTCACATGAAGTGGGACGCGGAAACACGCCGAAAGCGTCTTTCGCACTCTACATATGAAACGCTTATATTGGGGATGAGGCATTCACGCTTGAGGAAAAATGGTTGAGGCATACTGCGTAAAGTGCAGAGCGAAAAGGGAAATCAAGAACCCGCAGAAAGTAACTATGAAGAACGGCAAGCCCGCAATCAAGGGCACCTGCCCCGTGTGCGGCACAGCACTCTACAGAATCGGCGCAAAGTAAACAAAACAACCTGAAAACGGTTCAAAATCCCGCTCCCCTTTTTTACACTCCTCCCTCAAACCCGTAAACCACAAAAATTTCCCACCGAGTGACACATAGAAAGTAAAATCCACACCTAGATTGCCCCATCTACAAGGAAATCAACCTTGAATTTGCGTGACAAGGTTGGGCATAACCTGTTTAGGAACCCAAGCAAGAAATCCCCAACTAATTATACACCACAAATCTGGAATTTTCAGCGGTCACAATATTCCACGCCTTCTTTCAAAAAGATTATATTTAGGCGAGATTCAAGATTGTTCATGAATAGTGCGCGGAATAAGTGGGATAGAATAATCGCTTCTTGGAATGAGCTTATAAAGTCTGTTCAGGAGCTTCCGCCACACGTTGACCTGCTAATCAAGAAGTCCCAGGTCATAGAGCCCTGGCTGTGCGGCTTCAGAAAGAGTAGCATAGGCTGGAGAAAGGGTGCACTGCGAAACTGGAGGCTTGCGTTATCCAACGGTAAAAGCATACACATCAGGGAGTACGCTGACCACTTCAAAATCCACTGGGATATAGCGGACCCAAGAAAGAACCCCCTCAAACACTTTGTGTACGATACCCGCAGACTCTATAACACCATAAGGTTACTCCTCGTGTTCATCACCTCAGCGGCCTTCATATATCACCCTGAAATCCTCCAAGCGCTTATGAGCGCACTCGAAAAAGGCGCAATAATACCCTAAGCAAAAATCCTAACCAGTTTGGTGACAAATTACAGGAGTTAAATCTCTTGTACTAGGATAAGCGCACCATAACTCTTCTTACCGGCTATTTAAGTTGGGTGTTGGGAACCACGGTTTATTTTGCTGGTCTCTGTCCGGTTTGAACACATTTATCTCTTAGGTTTTAACGGCGTTCTACTTAGTGATGCTAAGAAGGCTTAAGAGTGTAGACGTGTTGGATGTGGTGGTGGATGAATTGAGGTTCGAGTTTGTTGAGTTCTCCTCAGCCGTTGATTTTTTGATGGGTGTACACGCGTATTTCTCGGCTCCCGGGATAAGACCATATGTGCCCGTTGACCAGTATAGGGGTTATCTTCTTCATATTAGCGCCATCGGCGACAATCAGGATGAGCTCGTCGTTCTCGTGTTCATCTCTAAGAGCACTCTACCAAGCGGTATAGTGGAGTTCGACATTACGACGAAGCAGTTCACTAAGGTGGAGGCCTTCTCGAGGCCTGATAAGATTTACTTCTTGGTGATTGAACCCGCCTACTCAACGCTTGCAAACCAGGCGATTCAAGCGTATGAGGCTCAAAAAGGTGGTAGTTAGGGTTTCTGGGTCTTCCTTTCACCCTTTTCACTCCACTCGTAGAAGCCCTTACCGCTCTTCCTACCGTTTAAACCCGCCCTCACCATGAGTTTGAGCAGGTATGCAGGCCTGTACTTAGGGTCCCCGAACTCGTTAAAGAGCACCTCCGCCACTGCGAGTGTTGTATCGTTTCCAACGTAATCGGTGAGTGTGAGTGGACCCATCGGCCAGTTGAGCCCAAGCCTGATGGCTTTATCTATGTCTTCGGGGGTGGCTACGCCTTCCTCCACTAGTTGTACCGCTTCGTTGAGGGCTGGTATGAGTATCCTGTTTACGATGAAGCCGGGAGAGTCCTTCTTTACTATGACCGTCTCCTTGCCTAGCTTCTCAGCCACACGCTTCACTGTCTCCACCGTCTCATCCTCGGTGAGCTGCCCCCTCACTATTTCGATGAGGTTCATAAGCTGCGGCGGATTAAAGAAGTGCATCCCCACAACCTTAACCGGTCTATGCGTATAGGAACCAAGCGTGGTTATACTAATAGAGGAGGTGTTGGATGCTAATACCGCATGCTGGGGTGCGAACCTGTCGACCTCTTCGAATAGTTGGCGCTTAACGCTCAAGTTTTCGGGGGCGGCCTCAATCACCAAATCAGCTTCACCAACGGCCTCCCTGAGGTCTAGTGTGGGGTGTATTCGTGAAAGGATGCCTGCGACCTCTGAATCCTTGAGAGCCCCCTTTCTCACAAACTTGGCTAGGCTATCCCTTATCATCTCCAGTCCCCGGTCAAGGAATCTCTGCTCGACATCCCTGAGATAAACCTCGTAGCCACCAAACTGTGAGGCCACCTGAGCTATCCCGTGACCCATCAGTCCAGCACCCAAAACCGCGACCTTCTTTATTTCCATAACATACGCCTCTCCTCGAGCCGAATTAAGCTTTTTGAAGCCCAATTTCAGTGGAACACTACGGGAAGCACTCTGCGCCCATAGAACCCCAACCATGCATGCGATATTTGGCTCACAGCTCGACACGGGTGAGCCACCCACTATAAATGGCGAACACACAACGCACGCCAAGCCAGACATGCTTCCATAAAAGGATTTCCAGCCCACAAGGGACGGTGCCCGGATTAGGGGGGTGGCGAGCGTAGTATTCAGGCCCAGGAAACGATTATCTGGACACCATCCCACAAGGATCGTAAGGTTTAGAAGTGTTCAAAGCCACATCACGCGGGTGGTCCCCGACAAACAGGTTTAAATGCTGTGGTGTGCTTGTTGAAGCATGAGTGGTGAGCGTGTTTCAGCCAGTCAGCCCACCCATATGGGTGGTGCCTACCATCTTGGATTAAGGCAGGGCGACCTCCCACGTTATGTGCTACTTCCAGGCGACTTGGATCGGGTGGCTAAGATAGCCTCAATGTGGGACTCAAGCACCCCACTCTCCCGGAGGAGGCAGTATGTGAGCTTTCGGGGACGCTATAAGGGTGTGGATATATCCGCGCTTAGCACTGGTATAGGGGGGCCAGCTGTATCCATAGCTGTGGAGGAGCTTGCAAGACTCGGTGTGGACACGATGATCAGGGTGGGTAGCTGCGGCAGTGTGCGGGGTGATGTAAAGGTGGGTGACCTCGTTATAACCAAGGCCGCGGTTAGATTCGACGGTGCAAGCAGCGCCTACACACCACCCGGCTACCCAGCCTCTGTGGACCCCGTAGTGTACTTGGCGCTTGTTGAAGCTGCCGAAACGCTTGGTGTGAGGTATCACACCGGGCTCACCGCCACCTTTGACGCATTCTATGTGGCTCAGGGTAGACCTGGCTACAAGGGGTACCTGCCGCGGACTCTAAGAAGCTGGGTTGAAGACATGGCTTCACTCAACGTTGTGAACGTTGAGATGGAGGCCGCCACCCTTCTCACACTCACCAACCTCTATGGTCTTAGGGGTGGCGTGGTGTGCTCGGTGTTCGCTAACCGCATCACAGACGAGTTCGGTGAGCTCGGTGAGGCTGACGCAATAATGGTTGCCAACGAGGCTGTGAGGATACTAGAGCAAGGTGAGCTGAGGAGATGAAGCCGCCCTGCGAACTAATGGTTAAGACATTCCTACCAGCCACACGGGGGCTGCTCGCACACAGGCTCAAGGCGCTAGGATTAGAGCAGGAGAGGATAGCCAGACTCCTAGGAGTCACCCAAGCGGCTGTGAGCTACTACTTGTCCACCAACCCCCAGAGACACAGGTCAAAACTCCTCCAGATGGGTGTGGGCCAAGAGCAGGTTGAGTCGCTTATATCCGAGCTAACCATAGCTGTTCAGAGAAGTGACAGTTACGCTACAGAGGTTCTGTATAACCACTGGAGGCTAATGCTCTCCTCTGGTGCGCTGTGCCCAGCGCACAGGGTGCTCGTAGGGGGTCTCGACGACTGCGACATGTGCATCAGACTGATGCCCACAGCTGAGGGAGGTAGGCAGAGATTCGAGGTGTTAAAGGCGCTCAAGGAGGCAACAGCACTGCTTGAGGCGTCCCCCACCTTCGGCCACCTTATACCCGAAGTGTACTCTAATCTGGTTTACTCCTTGGAGAATCCCCACGATGAGGGTGATGTTGCGGGTATACCTGGGAGGATCCTGCGGGTGAAGAATCGGGCTAAAGCCATGATGGAGCCCGAGTTCGGGGCGTCCAAACACATGGCCCGCGTCATCCTATACCTGCGAAGAAGGAATCCCTGGGTTAGGGCTGCTCTCAACGTCAAATACGACCCAGAGTTCTTAGAAGCGCTGCGCAGCGTATTCCCAACCCAAGTGAAACATTTGGACAACTACTCGGATACTCAAGGCTTCTTCGAGCAGCTCTCGCAGACTAGTTTGGAGCCACCAGTGGGGTTCATCGTGGACCCGGGCTCAGTGGGTGTTGAGCCAAACATATACGTTGTGGGCTCCGACCCACTCACTATCGCAAACATAGCGGTCTCCGCTTCAACAATATGGTTTCATACAGCCAAGAAAAACATCAGCTAGGTTTGGCCTCCAGCCTTGACACCAGCTCACGGTAGGCTTCAACCAGTCTAGAATACCTGTCCACCACGGTTTCAGCAGTAGTGAGTAGGAACGCCAAGTTTGTGTCGTTAGGCCTCTTCTTGTAGGCGTTACGCTTCTCATAGAAGTCCTGCTCGGCCACCTCAACGTGTCTTTCAACCGTCTTAATCCTCTTTCTGAGCTCCTCCATCGAAAGCTGCGCGAAATCCTCTTCGATCTCCATACAATCAACAACCAACACTAAAGATGGTGCTATAATCTTTACGAAACCCCAAAGTTAACCACACACAGCTAGACCAAGCTGGAATCACCGCAATTCATTGGATGCCAAAGCTAAGTAGCGGTTCACCAAGCCCATTCCACTGTGAAAATGAGCAGCCAAATCCCTTCGGTACAAACCTTATATTTATTTACTCCTGAGTAGCTCGAATCGATTTGGTGGGTAACAGAGTTGTTGTACTGGGTGGGGGAGTAGGTGGGGTCGCGGCCGCGGTGAGACTCGCCGGGAAATTCCAGGTAACACTCGTGTCAAAATCAGACTTCGTATACTACGCAGATATACCCAAACTCTTCTTCGAAGGACTCGACGCCTCAAAAGCGGTCTGGCCGCTTGGCCGCTTGGAGAGCGCTGGCATAAAGCTCATGCGTGGTAGTGTCACCAACATAGACGCCGCCAACAGGGTTGTTAGGTTAGCCGAGGGTGAGCGCGCCATTGAGTATGATCAACTCGTCGTCGCATTGGGAGCCAATGTAGATGCGAAGCCACACCTCTGGTCGCCTGAGGGGTTAAACCTGTTTATGGAGGAGTTCACGAAGAGTGCTAACCGTAGAGTGGTTGTGTGCGTGGAGGGCACACCTTACAGGTGTCCGCCAGCACCATTTGATGTGGCCCACAGACTCGCCTCCCACCTAGAAAAATTGGGGCGAAAACCCGAGTCTGTGACCGTGATCCACCCGGAAAAGCAGCCCCTAGCTGGAATAGGCCTACATGTATATGAGGCACTCATGGAATCCATGAGCAGGGTGGGTGTAAACGTCATCGGAGGATTCCAGCTCCGTGAGGTTAACTGGGATAGGGGGGTGCTGACCTCTGAATCCGGGGAAAAAGTGAGCTTCGACCTGCTACACCTCATACCAAAACACACACCACCTCAGCCAATTTCACAATCCGAGCTAGCGGCGCCAAACGGCTGGGGGAGCGCCAATAGGGATCTGAGGTCAACTAAGTATGACGACGTCCACTTAATCGGGGACACAGTAGCCCCAACACTAGGTCTACCCATGGCCGGCTTCCTCGCACTCTACGGGGCCGACAGTGTGGCATCAAAACTCACGGGCTCACAGCCGAGGCTGACACCGGAGGCGAGCTGCCCCGTTGAAGCCTCAACCAACTCGATTATACCCCTATGCGACTTTAACCCCAAACTCCAAGGCAAACCACTACCAGAGTGCACCGTGGCAAGAGTTGACCAACGATTCATGAGGTTCTTCAGGGACCTAACCAGAACCAAGTTCCTAAACGAAATAGGTCTCAGCCAAACCCTTCCGCATTACCACCAACCCTTATAAACCTCAACGCTCAAGCTTGACACCCCAAACACGGCAAAAATTATAAAAGATTCAATAGTTTAAAACGCCTCCCATAATTATCAGTGTGCAACCATATTCCTTGATGCCTTAATGGGTTGCCACACACCCATCAAACACATCACTCATCCTTCTTACAAGCAAGAAAAAATCATCGCGGAAACTACACAAAACCTTTAATGGCATAGAAGTCTTTATTAAGCATGAAATGGGTTACCCGTGAAAAGGCGATGGTGGACAGGATAGCCTGCCCATGGCTTATTAAGAAGTTCATCAACAAGGAGGCGGAATTCCTCTTTGTACCAGAAAACCAAGTGATTCAGACAGCGGAAAAAGTTGGGGGTATACCCTTCGACGTAAGGGGAGCCGAACTCACACACTACCAAGGCGAAGATGGATCGGAGTATGTGACCTTCGACGCCTTAATCAAAAAATACGGGCTAAAAGATCCAGCTCTTATCGAGCTAGCTAAAATAGTGAGGGGAGCGGACGCGCATAGGCCCAGTGACCCGCCCCCAGAGTCAGCTGGGCTTAAAGCGGCTGCGCGGGGTTTCAGGGAGATATCCAAGGACGACCACGACAACATGCGTATACAGTTCCCACTGTATGACGCCCTCTACGCTTACTGTAGACTCAAACTAGCAACCTGAAGCTACAATCATTCTTAGGAAACCAGCATCCCAAGCAGCAACTCACTATAAGGCGGGGTGAACTACCCCACCCGCGA